>JAHIZC010000008.1 GCA_018814745.1 Candidatus Omnitrophota bacterium | reverse complement strand
TTTGCTTTGAGTTTATTCTGCAGTTCCTCTTCAGAAATAATTTCAACTGCACCGCGTTTTATGATCTCCAGCTGTTCTTCCATATTTACTTTTTTCATGGCATTTTTGCTTTCAGCTATCAGTTTTCAACTATCAGTTTTTAGCTGACGGCTGATCACTGTCAACTGAGAGCTCCCTAGATTACAATACTCAGACCTATCTTTGACTGTTCAACATCTACTTTTATTACCTTAACTTTAATTTTATCTCCCGGCTTTAACTTTCCAGCCTGATCTTTGTCTATCTCGCCCGAATAAATCAACCCCTCTAAATCATCTTCCAGCTTAACGAATACTCCAAAATCAGTCAGGCTTACAACCTCCCCCTCTAAAACAGTCTCTAGGGGATATCTGGCAGCGATCTGTGGCCAGGGACTTGGCTGTAATTGTTTCAATCCTAAAGAAATGCGTCGATTCTTACTATCCACTGAGAGTATAGCTGCCTCGACTTTCTGCCCCTTCTTCAACACATCCTGCGGATGAGCTATCCTTTTGGTCCAGGAGACATCTGAAACATGAATCATCCCTTCAAGGTTATTATCCAGCTCGACAAACGCTCCATACTCAGTAAAGCCTCTTACCCTTACCGTAACATTAGTGCCTACCGTATATTTGGATTCTGCCTCCAGCCATGGATTCTGTTCCAGTTGCTTAAGGCTGAGCGATATCCTACGGGCGTTTTTATCTACGTTTAGAATCTGGACCTCCACCATATCTCCGATAGCAAACATTTCACTGGGATTATTCACCCGCTTTGTCCAGGATATCTCAGAAACGTGAATCAATCCTTCGATTCCCTTTTCCAACTCCACAAATACACCATAGGCCATAATGTTAACTACCTTGCCCTTTATCTTGGAACCTATGCTATATTTTGTTTGCACATCCTGCCAGGGATCGGGTAATCTTTGCTTAAGGCCTAAAGATACCTTTCCTGACTCCTTGTCTAAATTGAGGATCTTGACTTCGATTTTATCACCTAAAGCAACGATCTCAGATGGGTGACTGATTTTTGACCAGGACATATCCGTAATATGCAGGAGTCCGTCAACGCCTCCTAAATCTACAAATGCACCAAAGTCTGTTATCGCCTTAACCGTTCCGCTAGCAAGTTCTCCTACGGATAAGTTCAGCCAGATCTTCTCCTTGCTCTCCGTTTTTTCCTTCTGCACCGCTTCTCTGCGCGATAATATAATGCTGCGCCTGAAGTTATTCAGCTTTACAATTTTAAACTTAAAGAGTTTGTGTAGAACATCTCTCTCCGGAACTCCCTTAAAAGCCGATAAAGAAGAGGGCAAGAATCCCTCTATGCCCATGACATCTACGAGGAACCCTCCTTTTACCTTCTTAAAAGGCTTCCCTTCCGTCAACTCACCAGTCTTAGAAAATTCAACGATTTTATCCCAGCCCTGAATCCTTCTGGCTTTTTCTCTGGATAACTTGATCGCTCCGCTGTCATCCTCAACCGACTCTACCAGGAATTTCACTTCCCTTCCAATCTCCAACTCCTGCTGGCCGAATTCACTGATCGGGATTATCCCTTCGGATTTAAAACCGATGTCCACCAGGACTTCCTTTGATTTTATCAGACAGATCTTACCGGTTACCACCTCGCCTTCCTTGACTATTTTAATACTCTCATTATACAACTTCTCAAGTTCTGATTTTACATCTGACATTTTACCTCTCCCCTTTCAATAGATTATTTTTTATTTGTTTACAACGCTTACTCAATTTTAAACTTATTCTAAAGCCACCTCCTTAAAGAATGAATTTTTGAAAGCGCTAAAATGCAAGAAAATTACCTTCACCAATAACCTTGCTAGATCAACTCTTTACCCAGCTCTAGCAGCCGCTTAGACTTCTTCAGGTCAGTTGACTCGGCATAGATTCGTATAATCGGTTCTGTGCCGGAAGCTCGCAGCATCAGCCAACTTTCGTCTTCACAGATTAACTTTATTCCGTCATAATCTTTTACCTGAATAACCTTTTTACCTAATAATTCATTCGGCAGATTTTTTTTCCTTAGATCTATCGGCGTTTTTACTTTTACCTCATCACGCAAGTAATAATACCTGCCAAATTTTTTCTCTGTCTCATTTAAGATTTTTAAAATATCCTTATTGCGGTAGACCATCATCTCTAAAAGCAATAATCCTGCCATGGTTCCGTCGCGCTCAGGGATATACCCCTTTACCCCCATCCCTCCTGCTTCTTCGCCTCCGGCAACGATATCCTCTTTCTGCATAAGATTAGAGATATACTTAAATCCCACAGGAGTCTCGTATAATTTAAGATTTAAAGACCTGGCTATATTATCGATCATGGTTGAGCCTGCAATTGTCTTCACAATACCGCCTGACCATTTCCTATCTTGAGCAAGATGCAGGGCTAAGAGGCCCAATATTTTTTGCGGATGGATAAAAATACCTCCGGGTGCGACAGCGGCAATCCTATCCGCGTCTCCGTCAAGAGCAATCCCTAGATCAAATTTCCCTTCTTTTACCATGGCCTTTAACTCTTCCAGGTTCTCCTCCACCGGCTCCGGCCTCCTTCCCCCGAAAGAAGTATCAATCGTATTATGAATGAATTCACATTTTATATCCGTCCCATCAAGCATCCCGGCCATAAAACTATCCCCCGAACCGTACATCGCATCAACCAGAATCTTGAATTTCTTGGATTTGATCTTTTCTAAATCGATATAATCACGGACGAATCTAATATAATCCTTACTCAAGTCTTCTCTTTTTATCTCAGCTGCTAATTCTCCCTTTTTCTTTACGGGAGTGTTTCCTAAAAGACCTTCGATTTTATCCGTCACCCCAGGGCCTGCAGCAGCACCGGATGAGGTCTTAATCTTAAAACCATTGTATTCGCCCGGATTATGAGATGCAGTAATCACGATTCCTAAGTCCAGTTTTCTTGACTTAACCGTAAAACTTAAAATCGGCGTGGGGATAGCCCTATCGGAAAGGATCGAAGAGATACCGTTATTACTCAAAACTTCTGCAGAAATCTCTGCAAATTCTTTGGATTTAAAGCGAGTATCAAAACCTATAGCCACCTTCTTACCTGAACCTAAATAGTCCGCGACAGCCTGAGAAACAATCCTCACATTCTCCGCTGTGTAGTCCTTATCGATTATTCCTCTCCACCCGTCAGTACCAAATTTGATATTGGATTTTCCCGCCATCTTTAAACCAGGCTCTTGTAAAGTTTTTCCTTAAGAATATATTTATGTACTGCCTCCGGCGCAAGATAACGGAAGGACCTGCCTTCTTTAATGCAATTACGTATCTCGTAACCGGAGATATCTACTGCCCTGATCGGCATAGTCTGAATATATGAAGGAATCTTATCTAAAGGGTAACCCGGACGCGTAGCGACGATAAACTTCACCATCTTGATAATCTCGCTTAGCTCCCTCCACTCATCTAAATATGTCAGCAGATCCGAGCCGATAATAAAATATAATTCATCTTCTGCATAAATCTTCTTAAATTCCTTTAATGTATCTATGGTATAAGAGCGCCCGTCTCTCTTAATCTCCGTATCAGAACAGCTAAAATATTTATTCCCGGAGATCGCAAGTTTCACCATCTTAAGACGTACATCCGCAGAAGCAATATCAGGATTATCCTTATGAGGGGGTAAAAATGCCGGTACAAAAATTACTCTCTCAAGCCCCAGTTTCTCTCTTGCCTCTTCTGCCAGAATCAGATGGCCCAGATGAATTGGATTAAATGTTCCGCCTAATATACCGATCTTCATTTTCTAATCTGTCCGCTCCCGAAAACCATATATTTATAAGTAGTCAATTCCTCAAGTGCCATAGGCCCGCGGGCATGTAATTTATCGGTAGAGATGCCAATCTCAGCACCCATTCCGAATTGAAAACCGTCAGTAAAACGTGTTGAAGCATTTACGTAGACGCAGGCAGAATCAACCTGCCTTAAGAACTGTAAAGAATTCATCTGATTTTTAGTGACGATAGCATCTGAATGCCGCGAGCCATAATTATTAATATGCCATATCGCTTCTTTTAAGGTTTTAACCACTTTTACCGAAAGTATCAGATCCAGGTATTCTGTATGAAAATCTTTTTCACTCGCCCTCTTGATACCTTTCACTATCTTCCCGGTTGCATCGCATCCCCTTATCTCGACACCCGCAAGCCTGAATTTATGCAGCATCCCGGGTAGAAACCTCTGGGCAATATTTTTATGCACTAACATAGTTTCCATGGCATTACAGACGCCCGGACGCTGCACCTTGGCGTTAAAGCACAATTTTTCTGCCAGATTTAAATCCGCCTGCTCATCCACGTAAACATGGCAGATCCCTTTATAATGCTTGATCACTGGTATACGCGATAATCTTACTACTCGATTGATCAAGCCCTCTCCGCCCCGGGGGATAACCAGATCGATATAACTATCCTGCTTTAATAATAGATCAACAGCGCGCCTATCCGTAGTAGAAAGGAGATTTATTATCCCGTCCGGAAGTTTATGCTTTTTTACCACACTCTTAAGTGCTTTAAATACTGCCAGATTAGAATTAATCGCTTCACTACCTCCTCTTAAGATTACGGCGTTTGCGGTTTTAAAGCAGAGGCCGATGCAGTCAGAGGTAACATTCGGACGCGACTCATAGATAATCGCAATCACGCCTATAGGAACACGGATCTTTTGTATCCGCAGGCGATTAGGCCTATTCCAGCTCTTGATCACCTGATCAACCGGGCAACTCAACCCGGAGACAGCCAGCAGCGAATCAGCCATTGCCTTTATCCGCTTCTGATTAAGGGCCAGCCTGTCAATCAGAGGCAAAGATAGCCCCATTCTCTTTGCCTTAGCAATATCTTTTCTATTTGCTCTTAAGATCGCTTTTTTGTTCTTGGTGAGCGAAGTGGCCATTTCCCTTAAGACTTTATTTCTAGTACTTAGGGGCACACTCAAAAGAGCTCTCGAAGCCTCTTGCGCCCTTCTGGCTATTTTTTTAATTTCTGATTTGAGATTCATTTTTAGCTTTCGGCTATCAGCTTTCGGCTATCAGCTGATGGCTGACGGCTGAAGACTGAAAACTATAAAATTACTATATCGTTACAGTGAATTACTTCTTTATCAGCACGTCCGCCTTTAACTTTATCAAGCTCTTTACTACTGATGCGAACCTTACCTCTGGCGAATTGGAAATTTTGGCTATCAATAACTGTAACAGTATCACCTACGTCAAAATTTCCCTCCAGGCTCGTTATACCTACTGCAAGCAGGCTTTTATTATCCATCAAAGCTCTTTTAGCGCCATCATCAACTGTAATCAACCCCTTTGATTTAGCGCCGAATGCGATCCAATGCCCCCTCGCTCCCATTCCTTTCTTCGGCACAAATAATGTTCCGCTCTCTCCAGGTGCATTGATCACTGAAGAAATTATATCCATACGCCTCCCATCGGCGATCACGCAAGGAATCCCTGAATCCGCAGCTATCTTTGCCGCCTCGATCTTAGTCACCATTCCTCCGACAGAAGTCTTCTTCTTTGTCGGGGAAGCCAAGGCTTTTATCTGAGGCGTAATTTCATCTATAACCCTGATTACCCTTTTCTCTTTATCTATCAACCCTCCGACATCCGAAAGTATAATCAACATATCCGCAGAGATTAAACTAGAAACCAAAGCAGAAAGCCGGTCATTATCACCGAATTTAATCTCATCGGTGGAGATAGTATCGTTTTCATTGATAATCGGAATAATATTTTTCATATTCAATAGCGTTTGGATTGTATTTTTGGCATTTAAATAACGGATACGGTCATCAAAATCTTCCCAGGTCAGTAGGATCTGAGCAACGTGAATATTTTGCTCTTGAAAATACATTTGATAAGTATCCATCAGTTTATTCTGCCCTATGGCAGAGATGGACTGAAGATAGTTCAACTGTGTCGGCCTCTGCTTGTATTTTAGCAGGCCCATACCCAAAGCAATTGCTCCGGAGGAAACTAAGACAATCTCTTTCCCTTCTTCAATAAGAGAGGAAATCTGCTCTGCGATATTTTTAATCAGCGCAAGGTCAGGACAAGCTCCCTCTGTACAGAATAGACTACTGCCTAACTTGATTACGATTCTCTTAAAGTCTCCTGCTAACGGCTTCAATTAACTCCTCCAATCCTTCTTTTTTAAGCGCTGAAATAGGGAATATTTTCTTCTTTACCGCTTTTTGAAAACGAACTAGATTATCCTCCGCCCCTTCTAAATCCATCTTATTAGCTGCGATTATCTGTTTTTTTTTATAAACTTCCTGACTATAACCTTTTAACTCCCGATTGATCATCTTATAATCCTCTATCGGGTCTCTTCCTTCAAAGCCGGCCATATCAACCATATGAATTAGAATTTTTGTACGTTCCACGTGCCTTAAGAATTTATCTCCCAGCCCCTTGCCTAAGGAGGAACCTTCGATTAAACCGGGGATATCAGCAACAATAAAATCCTTATCTTTCGTTTTTATCGCTCCTAGAACTGGCGACTTGGTAGTAAAGTGGTAATTTGCGACTTTAGAGTATGCCTTGGAAATACTGGAAATTAGGGTTGATTTTCCTGCATTAGGAAAACCCACGATCCCCACATCAGCAATCAGCTTTAAATCAAGGAGCAGTTCTTTTTCTTCGCCTGGTTCGGGCTCGGTTGGTTCAAAACAACGACGATGCCTGTTGCCTAAACCTCCCTTACCGCCAAAAGCAACGATAAGTTGATCAAGGTCCTTATCTAAATCACCTAAGACGCAGTCGATCTTTATATCCTTAATCGTCGTACCGGGAGGCACCCTAACTATCAAAGGGCTTGCGTCTTTACCTTTTTTATTTTTACCCAGGCCGTGTCCACCGCCCTGACCGCGGAAATGTTTTCTGTACCTAAAATCTAATAACGTCAGGAGGTTCCTATCTGCCTTAAAAATAATATCCGCACCCCTGCCTCCGTCTCCACCGTCGGGAATTCCCTGCCTGGTATATTTATCGCGATAGAAACACTTACACCCCTTACCGCCGCTGCCTGATTTAACAAAAATTTTTGCCTGATCTATAAACACAACTGCTCCAATCGGAAAAAAAGATGCTCAGCCTAAACTGATATCCTTTATTTTTAAACGGGTTAGCTGTTGGCGATGGCCCTTTTTCCATTTGGAGGACTTACGTCTTCGGTACTTAAAGGAGATTTTCTTCACTGCTTTAAAGTGTTTTAAGACCACTACTTCCACCTTGGCAGATTTGAGATACGGCAGGCCGATATCGACTTTCCGATCTTTTGAAGCTAAAAGCACTTTATTAAGCGTGATCTCTTTGCCTTCCTGTGCTTTCAGTTTTTCTACTTCAATGATATCGTTCTTCTTTACGCTGTACTGTTTTGTTCCAACTTCAATTATTGCATACATTTTGCTTCCTCCTTAAATGCCAAAATTTGGCTTATTTGTGAATGCTCATTATATACCGCTGAGGCTCCCTGGTCAAGCCAAAACTCAAAGAATTTATATACTTTTATAGAGATTTTATCCTAGGGAATGGGGCCTGTTTTGAATAAAGTAAATTTTAATAGAAGTTAGCGGGTCCTGCCTGCCGAGCCACCTCGCCGTGCTCACTGACGTTGCGCGCGGCAAGGCCTTCGGCTCGGCAGTCACCACCTAACGCAACTGAAAATTTACTTTACACACATTGGCTCAGGATAAAATCTACTCTGATATCCCATAAGAAATGAAGCTGGCGGGTTTTTCGCATAAAGGGGCTTTTGCGGTTTTGCTTCCGCGCACTGTAGCTATTACTCATAACAAACGAATCTGTCG
>JAHIZC010000083.1 GCA_018814745.1 Candidatus Omnitrophota bacterium | reverse complement strand
TGCTAAAAGAGATAATATTTAAATTTAATTGGATAGATCTTTTTTTCCTGGTTCTTATAATCAGAATATTTTACGTATCTTATAAGACAGGCCTAGTAACAGAATGCTTTAAGTTTTTAGGAGCTATTAGTGCTGTCTATCTATCTCTACATTACTACACCACATTCTCAGACCTAATCTACAGTAGATTTCTTACTCAGAAGTTACCGTTAGATTTTATTGATTTTCTCTCGTTTATAATTCTGTCAATATTAGGTTATTTAATCATTGTTTCGATACGCGGGATCTTTGTGCGTTTTATAAAAATCGAGGCAATGCCTAATCTGAATAAATTCGCAGGGATGCTCTTTGGTGCGGCGAGAGCTGTCTTAGTAGTAAGCCTTATATCATTTACGCTGACGATTTCTAGCGTGAGCTACCTTGAGAATAGCGTAAAAGATTCTTATTTGGCTTGGCGCCTATTTAAAGCAGCTCCTGTTACATACAGCTGGCTGTGGAATTCATTGGTCGCAAAATTTATGCCGAGCAAGGAATCAAATAAGATTGTTTCTGGCGTAGAGAGGGGCTTCCATCAAAGATGAACCCCGCACCTTCTTTGTATTCATGGGTTAGGTTTAGGAAGGTATGGGGAAAAATTACTAAAAGAGAAGGTGCGGGGTGAAGCTCATATCTTTTTATAAACAGGTTGTGAAATTCGGCAGGGACCGTGATCCGAGGAAGAATAAAAAGGCTATCAACGCTTATGCTGATACCGCGATACTTTACGGTAAGCCCAGTAGCGAGATAAATAAGTTAATGGTCGGTATCGATATTGAGTCAGCTGAACTTCTCCTGGCGGATAGGATCCGAGAGCGAGAAGGCCTGGATCTGGTTGTTGCTCATCATCCGGAAGGCAGGGCTTATGCGGAATTATCCGAGGTGATGAAAATACAAGTCGATGTATTAAAGCAGGCCGGCCTCTCAAGAGAAGTCGCAGAGAAGTTTTTAGAGGAAAGAAGAGCAGAGGTTGCAAGAAGGATCTTGCCTCAGAACCATACGCGGCCCGTAGATACAGCGAGGCTTCTAGATTTACCCTTGATCTGCATACATACACCAGCGGATAATCATGTATTTCATTTTATGAAGCATTTGATCAAGAAAGAAAAACCTAAGAAACTTAAGGATATGATAGGCCTATTGATGGCTATCCCTGAATATAAGGAGGCAACTAGGCATTCTTCCGGTCCGCGGATCATTCTAGGCAATCCCGCAAGAGCGGTAGGTAAGGTTCTGCTTGAGATGACCGGAGGTACCGAGGGCCCTAGGGATATATACGGTAAGCTTTATAAGGGCGGAGTGAGAACTTTACTTTCTATGCATTTGAGTGAGGAGCACCTTAAAAAAGTAAAAGATGCAAATTTGAATGTGATCATCGCCGGGCATATATCCAGCGATAACCTGGGCCTTAATTTACTCCTTGACCGCATCGAAAGGTTTGCTAAAAAGAGATTTCAGGTGGTTAACTGCTCGGGATTCAAAAGAGTGAGAAGAAATGGCGCGTATTCCTGAAAATATATTGGATGATATTTTAGGCCGGGTTAATATCGTAGAGGTTATCTCCGGATTCATACCTTTGAAGCGGGCAGGCCGGAATTTTAAGGCGGTATGCCCTTTTCATCATGAAAAGACGCCTTCTTTTATGGTTTCTCCTGACCGCCAGATATATCATTGTTTTGGTTGCGGAGAGTCAGGTAACGCCTTTAAATTCTTGACGCGTTATGAACGTATAGATTTTCCTGAGGCAGTGGAAGTCTTAGCGAAAAAAGCAGGCGTAGTTTTACCCAAAGTGAATACCCAGGATTCCGGGGCCAGCAGTATGACAACACAGCTTTATAAGATAAATGAAGCGGCCGCTGTCTTTTACGCAATGAATCTAAACTCTCCCTTAGGTAAGGTACCTTTACAGTACTTATTAGAGCGCAATCTGAAGAAGGAGACGGTTAAGCTATTTATGCTAGGATACGCGCAGGATAAATGGGATGGCCTGATTAATTTTTTAAGGATGAAAAATTTTAACCTTTCGCTGATTGAGAAGGCAGGCCTTGCCTTGACAAAATCCAGCGGCGGTTATTATGATAGATTTCGCAATCGGGTTCTTTTTCCTATCCTGGATATTAAATCTAGGGCCTTGGGTTTTGGGGCAAGGGTACTTGATAAAACATTACCGAAATACATCAACTCTCCCGAGACTCCGATATACACCAAGGGGCGTAATCTATACGGGTTAAATCTGACTAAAGACAGCATCAGGGATGAAGACTGCGTTGTGGTTGTGGAGGGGTATCTCGATCTGATTATACCCTATCAGGAAGGATTAAGGAATATTGTTGCCTCTTTAGGGACGGCACTTACAGTTGAACAGGTAAGGCTCTTAAAAAGATATACCCATAATGTGGTGATGGTCTATGATGGAGATAACGCGGGAGAATTAGCTACATTAAGGACTCTGGATATATTTATTGAGGAGGGGATGAACGTTAAGGTTGTTTCTTTACCAAAAGGCTCTGATCCCGATTCAATCGTAGAGAAAGAAGGCATTGGGCGGTTAAAGGAGATGGTCTCCGGGGCCTATAACCTGCTTGATTATAAAATGAAAATTCTAAAAAGCCGTTATGATTCAAAGAATATAGAGGATAAGGCTAAGATTGCATCGGCAATGCTTGAGAGTATAAACAAATTTAAGAACGCGGTTCTAAAATCGGAATATATAAAGAAGCTCTCAGGTGAGTTGGATACAGAGGAGTCTGCATTGTTAGAGGAGGCAAGGAAAATAAAACCCGAGAAAACATATACTAGTTTCAATACAGCGGTCCAGAAAAGGGCATTAAATATAAAGCCCACGGAGAAATTATTGATTAAATTAATGCTGGAAGAAAATGAGTTGATCGAAACGATTAAGCAAAGCCTCCAGCCCTCTGACTTCCACGATCAAAGGACCGCGAAAATCGTATCCACTATGTTTGAATTAGTTGAGCAGGGAAAACAGATCGAACCGAATTTCCTGATCAACCACTGTAGTGACGAAGACGTATCACAGATTTTATGTGAATCTATGTTTCTGCCGGATGTTTCAGAGCAGGACCACGAGAAGATTATCAACGATTGTATTTTACGTCTCAAAGGTGATAAATTAAAATCGAAAAAAGAGCAACTTGGTGCCCAGATAAAAACAGCTCAAGATTCCGGGGACGAAAATACACTCAGGGCGCTTATAGAGGAATTTAATTGTTTAGTTAAAAAAAAGTGAGAAGGTTATGAAAAAGAAAAAGTACCTTAGTAAGGAAGTAGAGAAGATTATTTCTATAGGGAGGCAGAAAGGCTTTCTTACCTATGATGAAGTAAATGAGCTTCTGCCTAAAGAAGTATCTTCCTCAGAAGATATCGATAGGCTCTTTGATCTGTTGGGCAATGAAGATATACAGTTGGTTGAGAAAGAAGAGGAAGGATCTAGCGGGAAGAAAACCTCAAGAAACTTAAAAGATCTCCTCAGTGAACAGCTGAAGGCAGAGGAGCGCTTTCTGCCGCTGGATGATCCGGTGAAGATGTATCTTAAGCAGATGGGGTCGATCTCTTTGCTTTCCCGGGAGAATGAGATTGCATTGGCTAAGAAAATCGAGGAGGCCGAGGAGAAGTTTAAACGGGCAGCTTTAGTTATGAAATTCGCTCGCAATGAGATGTTAGCTGTGGCCAATCAGATACTTGAAGGAAGGCTTAATGCCGAAGAGGTAGTTAAAGAGGATATTAAAGCGCCGAAAAGAAATCTTATCAGTAGAGTCAGAAGGATTACTCAGCAAATAAAGTCTACGCGTAGTAGTAATAATACGGTTAACTTATTGATGAAATTCAACTTTACTACAACGGTAGTCGAGGCGATAGTACGCCGGCTGGGATATCTTTTAAGAGAACTGGACTACTCAAGCCGCAAAAGAACAAAGCGTAATATGTTGAAGAAGCGGTCGGTATTAAGACAATTAGGGGATTCTTATAAGAAAATTAAGGAGCAGATAAAGATGATTAAGTCTGCTCGTTTAAAATTCAACCGCACTAAAAAGAAATTAGTCGAGGCAAACCTGAGGCTGGTGGTGAGTATCGCTAAGAAATACACTAACCGGGGGCTTTCTTTCCTGGATCTAATACAGGAGGGGAATATCGGTTTGATGAGAGCAGTTGAGAAGTTTGAGTATAAAAGAGGGTATAAATTTTCTACCTATGCTACGTGGTGGATCAGGCAGGCGATAACACGTTCTATAGCTGATCAAGCCCGTACGATCAGGATCCCCGTACATATGACCGAGACGATAAATAAGATAATTCGTTTTTCGCGTATCTTTGTCCAGGAGAACGGCAGAGAACCTCTGCCGGAAGAGATAGCCCATAAGATGAGGCTGCCCCAGGAGAAGGTAAAGTCGATATTAAAGATCGCACAGGAACCCATATCCTTACAGATGCCAATTGGGGACGAAGGGGATACTCATTTCGGAGATTTTATTCAGGATAAGAAAGCCGTATCTCCGGCAAGCGAGACTGTACGTTCGATGCTGAAGGAAGAGATGAATTCGGCTTTAGATACGCTTACCGAGAGAGAAAAAAAGATACTGATTTTGCGCTTCGGGATAAATGATGCCTGTCCGCGTACGCTTGAGGAAGTAGGTAATGTCTTCAAGGTTACGCGCGAGAGGGTTCGTCAGATCGAGGCCAAGGCGCTGAAGAAACTCAGGCACCCTACCCGTTCAAGAAGGCTGCGTACCTTCCTGGACATGACTCTCGCCCACCAAAGAGAATATTAATCTTTTACCCAAAGGGTCTTTTCGGTCTTGCTTCCGCGTGCTGAAATTTTTTTCCGTCTGCTTCGGTTTACTCCTCCTTCGCCTGCAGGAATTCAGAAGCATGCCTATCAAGGGTCAGTTCCTGCGCTCTCTCGTCGTAATTCCTCACAGACTCACATCCCAATCAAGGGTGCCAAAAAATTTCTAATGCACGCGCAAGCAAGCCCGCAAAAGCCCCTTTGA
>JAHIZC010000082.1 GCA_018814745.1 Candidatus Omnitrophota bacterium | reverse complement strand
TTCTAATGAAGGCAGGGGTTATGTAATCAGGAAATTAATCAGAAAAAGTATACTTCATCTAAAAGAGTTAGGCGCAGAAGTTCCCTTTTTATATAAGTTAGTGCCGGTTTTATCTAGAGGAATGAAATCTTTCTATCCTGAATTAGAGGTGCGCAGAGAAAATATTGCCGAGATTATTTTATCCGAGGAAAACAACTTCATTGCTACTTTAAATTCAAGTGAGAGCCTCTTTATTGAAAAGTTCCGCGCCTCTTCGGGCAAGAAACTAAAAGCAGAAGAAGCAGGTCAAATTGCTTTTCAGCTATATGATACCCATGGAGTTCCATGGGTATTAACCGATAATTGGGCGAAGAAGCAAGGATTGAAGCTTTCAAGGGAAGCTTACAATCAGGAGTTAGAAAAACAGAAAGAGCGTTCAAAATCACAGACTTCGATGAAGGGAGATGTCTTTGCTCAAGGTCTAATGGATTTTAAGGTAAAGGCGACTAAATTTTCCGGGTATGAAGACCTTTCTCTGGATGCGAAAATCTTAAAGATCATAAAAGATAATTCGCAGGTTAAACAGATAAGTAAAGGAGAGAGTGCTGTTATCTTTCTTGATAAAACTGTTTTTTATCCTGAATCAGGAGGGCAAGTCGGAGATTCAGGGAAAATATCTAAAGGAAAAAATGTTTTTGAAGTCAAGGATACTCAAAAGTCAGAAAAGGTTATCTTGCATGTCGGCATGGTAGGAGAAGGTAAGCTTGAAGTTGGTGATTCTGTAAATGCAGAGGTAAATTCTGCTCGTAGGTTATCGATCGCAAGAAACCACACTGCCACGCATCTTCTGCAAGCAGCCTTGAGAAAGGTTTTAGGTAATCACGTTCAACAACAGGGTTCCTTAGTTGCAGAGGACCGCCTAAGGTTCGATTTTACCCATTTTAAAGATATTGACGATAGACTAATCAATCGAATAGAGGAAGTTGTAAAGGGATATATTTCAGGCAATCACGACTTAAAGAAGAAAGAGATGGAACTGAAGGCGGCAAAAAAAGCAGGTGCGCTTGCTTTCTTTGGTGAAAAATACGAAGAAAAGGTACGCGTCGTATCAATCGGAGATTTTTCTCAGGAGCTTTGCGGAGGAATCCACCTTGAAAATACCGAAGAGATCGGTTTATTTAAAATAGTAAGAGAGAGATCTATAGCAAGCGGAGTAAGAAGAATTGAGGCAGCTACAGGAAAATATGCTCAGAAGGTAATAGAAGAAAAAGAAAGGGAAGCTGAGCATAAAGAATTGGTGGAGCGTACAAAAATTCTGGAGAAATCAAAACAGGCGCAAAAAATGGATTCGCTGATAAATTCTATTGACGATTGGATCAAGCAGGCAGAGGATATAAACGGGACAAAGATTATTACCAGGCAGGTGGATAGTTTAGATATAAATTTCCTTAGAAAAAGCGTGGATCTGATTAAGCAAAAGACTGATAATTCGGTGATTGCTTTAGGCTCTGAATCCGGCAATAGGGCGTTGTTAGTAGTGGGGATAACGGCTAATTTAATGAAAAATGGGTTGGATGCCACAAGTTTAATAAAAGAGATTGCTAAAATTTTAGGAGGTAGCGGCGGAGGAAGAAAGGATTTTGCTCAGGCCGGAGGTAAGAATCCCGAGAAGCTCCCAGAGGCCTTTGCTGAACTAAAAAGGATAATTCAGAAAAAACTATGAAGATCATACGTTTCACTAATAAAAAATTAGAGAAGATTTATAACCGCGGCTACATTAAACGTAACCGCCTAAGTGAACGGGTTCAGGAGATAATCGAAGATGTCCGCGTTCTAGGAGATGAAGCCTTAATCAAATATACTAAGAAATTCGACAAGGTAAAGCTGTCTACTCGGCTGCTTGCAGTTCCTAAGATAGAAATCAGCGGCGCTTATCAAAATATCAGCCCGGATGTTGTCTCCAGCCTAAAGACAATCATAGAAAATATAAACCGTTTTTACCGGAAAACTATCAGAAAAAGTTGGAAGATTAAAGATGAAGACGGGGTGATTCTCGGAGAAAAGTATACTCCGATCGAAAAAGTCGGCGTATATATACCGGCGGGAACAGCGCCTTTAGTTTCCACGGTTTATATGACTGTACTCCCGGCTAAGATTGCGGGGGTAAAGAAGATCGTCTTAATCAGCCCGCCGGATAAAAACGGATTTATCAATCCGCATATCCTGGTGGTCGCAGACCTGCTTAAAGTCGACGAAGTTTATCGTGTAGGCGGAGCCCAGGGAATAGCCGCCCTTGCCTACGGAACAAAGACTATACCCAGGGTAGATAAGATCGTCGGCCCGGGAAATCTCTACGTCAGCGAGGCAAAGAGGCAGCTCTACGGCCAAGTGGGTATAGATATGATCGCCGGCCCCACTGAACTAGTGATCATCGCTAATCGCCATAGTGACCCTAAATTCATCGTAGCTGACCTGCGCGCTCAGGAAGAGCACGCAAAAGGATTAGTGATATTGATTACAAATTCCAAGACATTGGCCAAAGAGGTAAAATCTCAGCTCGATGGTAATAACGGGTTTATTGTTTTAACTAAAAATCTAACTCAAGCTGTTGAGATCGCGAATAAAATAGCTCCTGAGCACTTGGAGATTATGGTAAATAATCCAAGCAGGCTGCTTAAAGGGATAAAGAACGCGGGAGCAATATTTTTAGGGCCATATAGCTTTGCTGCGGTGGGAGACTATGTCGCCGGGCCGAGCCATGTTTTACCGACTCAGGGAACTGCCAGGTTCTTCTCCGGATTATCGGTATTTGACTTTGTCAAAAGCAGCCATATAGTCAGTTATACTAAAAAAGCACTTGTTAAGATAAAAGAGCCGCTAGAGAAGATTGCCAGCATAGAAGGATTGAATAAACATTTAGATTCTGTAGAAGCCAGGTTTCGAAGTTAATAGAAAGTGAGCCAGAAGATGAAAAAACGTACTGCAGAAAAAAATAGAGAAACAAAAGAAACTAACATAAAACTAAAGTTAGCTATTGATGGAAGCGGCAAATCCAGTATAAATACAGGCATCGGTTTTTTGGATCATATGTTGGAATTATTCGCTTTCCACGGATTATTTGATTTAGAAATCACGGCTACCGGGGATTTAAAGGTCGATATCCATCATACTAATGAGGATATCGGTATCGTATTAGGCGATGCATTTAAAGAGGCATTAGGCGATAAGAAAGGGATTAAAAGAATTAGCTCTGCTGCGGTGCCAATGGAAGATGTAGTTGCTAATGTAACGGCAGATATTAGCGGTAGAGGTTCACTGAAATTAGAAAGGCCGGGGGATTCCAGGCCGCAAGCAGATGATAAAGAGGGTTACGCGTTAAACGACGCAGAGCACTTTTTTGAAGCCTTTGCGAAAAGATTAGGTGTTAACCTGAATATTACAGTTGATCCGCTAGGTAAGGATCTGCACACTACTTTAGAGCCGGTGTTTAAGGCTTTAGGCCTAGCAATGGATGCGGCTACACAAATTGATCCGCGAAGAACCGGTATTCCTTCTACTAAAGGAATAATTGATTGAGATGATAGCGATTATTGATTACGGTATGGGAAATATCCATAGCGTGAATAAGGCATTAGGCCTTTACGGAGTTAAAACCATAGTCACTGATAAAGTAGAAGATATTAAATCAGCTGAAAAATTAGTTCTTCCCGGCGTAGGGGCATTTGATGATGCTAAGGAAGAATTGGAGAAACGTGGGTTGATAGATCTTCTATTAGAGCAGGTCAGGAGTAAAAAGCCGTTTTTGGGAATATGCCTGGGTATGCAGCTGTTGTTCGATCAAAGCGAAGAAGCTAAAGTTTCTAAAGGGCTTGGATTAATAAAGGGCAGCGTAAAAAGATTCGAAGCAAAGGAAGGCAGAAAGGTTCCTCATATGGGCTGGAATCAGCTAAATCATCTCAAGTATGATTGCCCTTTATTAAGAGATGTGCAGAATGATGCTTATGTGTATTTCTGTCACTCTTATTATCCGGCTCCCAGCGATCAAAATCTAGTGGCAGCGAGTACGGATTACGGAATGGATTTTGCCGCTTTGGTCTGGAAGGAAAATCTATTCGGGGTTCAGTTTCACCCGGAGAAGAGTCAGGCCGTAGGCTTAAAAATAATGGAGAATTTTGTGAAGGTATGCTGATTATTCCCGCGATAGACTTAGAGGATGGTTACGTAGTACGATATGTCCAGGGAAAAAAGAATAAGAAGGTGTATTCCAAGGATCCGCTTAAAGTTGCTAAGTATTGGGTGAAACAGGGAGCTAAGCTTATTCATCTAGTTGACTTAGACGGTGCTTTCAGCGGTAAGCCAAAGAATTTAGGAATAGTAAAGAAGATTGCCGGTAGCATTTCTGTCCCGGTTGAATTTGGCGGCGGTGTAAGAGATATAGCCACCATAAATACTTTGATTGGTTACGGTGTGAGCAGAGTCGTTCTTGGAACAAGGGCAATTTTGGACAGGCCCTTTTTAACGAAAGTCTTCTCTAAGTTTAAACACCGGGTGATTGTCAGCCTTGACGCAAAGCAGAATAAATTACAAGTTAAAGGCTGGAAGAGTGCCGATCAGGGTATCGGAGTGGTTGACTTTGCTAATAGCTTAAGGGCGATGGGGTTTAAAGAGTTGATCTATACGGATACATTAAAGGACGGAACGTTATCCGGGCCGAATATATTAGGGATTAAGAATCTGCTTAAAGCAACCTCTTTAAATATAATTGCCTCAGGCGGAGTCTCATCCTTGAAAGATATAAGCAGGCTTAAAAAATTAAAAAAGCAAGGCCTGATTGGGTTGATTGTCGGGAAAGCCTTGTATGAAGGTAAGTTTACTTTATCAGAAGCCTTAAAACTGGAAAGGGGGTAGCCTAATGATCAAGAGTATCTTTAAGATTGTATTAGTGCTGATGCTGTTGGTTGCTTTTAACGGTTGTGCCAGCATGGGGAAACCCAAGGATCTTCAGATTCAAGGATTAAGAAATCAGGTTTCAGCCTTACAGGCGCAGATCGAATATAAGGACCGGGAGATTGAAGCATTAAGGGACGGCCTGGTTTCAACGCAAGAGAATAAAGTGAGTGTTAAGAGGAAGAAGGAAGTCCAAGAGGTAAAGTCCCGGCCAAATTCAAAGCAAATTCAGACTGCCTTAAGAAATGCCGGCTATGATCCGGGTAAGATTGACGGAAAGATCGGAAAAAGGACTAAAGAAGCAATAAGGGCATTCCAGGGAAGCAAGGGATTAAAGGTTGATGGAAAAGTTGGCAAGCAGACCTGGGGAGAGCTGGAAGCATATCTTTATAAAACAGCAAAATAAAACAAGATGCTCACCAAGAGAATCATACCCTGCTTGGATATAAAAGAGGGCAGGGTTGTAAAAGGAATAAAATTCCTAGGTTTAAGAGATGCCGGCGATCCGGTGGAAGTAGCCAAGATTTATGATCAAGGGCAGGCTGACGAGATGGTTTTTTTGGATATCACTGCCAGCCATGAGAAGCGAAAAATACTAATCGATTTGGTAGAAAAGATCGCTAAAAATATTTTTATGCCTTTTACCGTCGGTGGTGGAGTAGGCGAGATTAGCGACATCAGGGATCTTTTGAATGCGGGAGCAGAAAAAGTTTCCTTAAATACGCAGGTAGTTCAATACCCGGATTTAATCGCAGATAGCTCAGGAAGATTCGGCAGCCAGTGCATTGTAGTAGCAATTGACGCTAAAAGGGTTGAGGGTGAAAAATGGCAGGTTTTTATTAACGGTGGCAGGACCCCCACTGAATTATATGCTGTTGATTGGGCGAAAAAAGCAGCAACACTTGGCGCCGGAGAGATACTTTTGACCAGTATGGATTGTGACGGCACAAAAGACGGTTATGACATAGCCCTGACTAAGGCAGTATCAAGTGCAGTTAATATTCCGGTTATAGCTTCCGGTGGTGCGGGCAGATTAGAACATTTCTATGAAGCTTTTACTACAGCCCAAGCAGACGCAGCTTTAGCAGCTTCGTTATTTCACTATCAGCAATTTTCGGTAAGAGAAGTAAAGGAATATTTGCATGGCAGAGGAGTAAAGGTAAGGTTATGACAAAAAAAATAAAGTTTGATTTAAGACAATTAAAGTTTGATAAACAAAAGTTGATTCCGGCTATAATTCAGGATTATAGGAATGGGGAAATCCTGATGCTGGCATACATGAATAAGGAGTCGTTAAGGAGAACATTAAGAATAAGAAAGACTTGTTTTTGGTCCCGCTCAAGAAAGCAATATTGGGTAAAAGGGAAGACATCGGGTAATTATCAATATATCAAAGCAATATTTTATGATTGCGACATGGATACACTGCTAATCAGGGTGCGTCAGGCTGGTGTTGCCTGTCACACTGGCAACCGAACATGCTTTTATAGAAAGATTAAATAAAATGTACCAACCGAAGTTAAATGAATTTTTAAAACTCACTAAAAAGGGTAACGTTATACCTGTGTATAGAGAGATTAACGCAGATCTGGACACCCCGGTCTCCGCCTTTATTAAGACCGCTAAATCAGAGTACGCATTCTTATTTGAGTCTGTTGATGGGGGTGAAAAAATCGCCAGGTTCTCCTTTATTGGCAGCAATCCATCGCTTGTTTTTAAAAGCAAAGGTAGAAGGATTCAGATCGAGTACCCTCAGAAAAAACGCTCGCATAGCTTCCTGACGAAAAGTTCGCCTTTAGATGAAATAAAAAAGATCATGAGAGATTTTAAATCGGTTGAGGTTCCGGGATTGCCGCGTTTTTACGGAGGGCTAGTTGGATATATCGGCTATGATCTGGTGAGGTTTTTCGAAAAGCTGCCCGATAAGAATAGAGATGATCTTAAACTCCCTGATTCAGTGCTAATGCTTACCGATACGATCCTTATCTTTGATCATATCAATCATACAGTCAAGATCGTAACTAATATAATCCTGCCTAAAAAAACTATTAGCGATGCGCAAAAGAAAAGGATTTATGATCAGGCAGTTAAGAAGATTGAATCAATCAATGCGGCATTCAGAAACCCAACCAAACTTCAAGAGCCGAGAAACGATAGAAAAACCGGAAAAGAAAATGTAAGATCAAATTTTAAAAAAGCTGCTTTTAAGAATATAGTCAAGAAGGCTAAAGATTATATAAAAAAGGGAGATGTCATCCAGGTCGTGCTTTCCCAGCGCTTCCAGGTAAAGATTAAAAAATCACCCTTTCAGATCTATCGTAATTTAAGGAGCTTGAATCCATCACCGTATATGTTTTTTCTGAAATTAAAGGAGACTAGCCTTATCGGTTCTTCTCCGGAGATGTTGGTGCGTTGCGAAGGAGATGTTGTGCAGACCAGGCCGATTGCAGGAACTAGGCCTCGCGGGAGATCCGAAGAGGGGGATCGAAGGCTTGAGAGAGAGCTCCTCAGCGACAGCAAGGAAAAAGCAGAGCATATTATGCTGGTTGACTTAGGAAGAAACGATTTAGGCAGGGTTTGTCGTAAGGGTGAGGTAAAGGTGCATGAATTTATGAATGTAGAGAAGTATTCTCATGTGATGCACTTGGTGAGTGAAGTACGGGGTAAGTTAGATAAAAAGCTTTACGATATTTATGATGTTTTAAAAGCCTGTTTTCCCGCGGGCACTGTAGCCGGTAGTCCGAAAATCCGCGCCATGGAGATCATTGATGAACTAGAAAACATAAAGCGCGGGCCTTATGCCGGGTGTGTCGGTTATTTCAGTTTCTCGCATAACATAGATACTTGTATAACTATCCGGACGATAGTGCTAAAAGGCAGCACTGCCTATGTACAGGCAGGTGCTGGTATTGTTGCGGATTCCGTTCCGGAAAGAGAATATTTTGAATCGGTGAATAAATCCAAAGCATTAATCGATGCGATCGTTAAGTAATATCAGGGCGTCAGAGTATCAAAGTATCAAAGACTCTGACACCTGACTCATTGACACAACATATAGGGCGTCACAAAAGTGCCGCCCTTGATTACAGCGATTAAAAATACAGATTACGGCGATTATTTATCGACGAGATAATCTCTGTAATCTTATTAAAAATCTCTGTAATCATAGGCTGGCACGAGTTTCGTGACAGCCTA
>JAHIZC010000081.1 GCA_018814745.1 Candidatus Omnitrophota bacterium | reverse complement strand
TGACTCCCCAAAGCCTTCTTTAAATAACCTATAGCTTCGGGAAATTGCTCTAAAGAAGAGTGCGAAACTCCCAGGTAATAATTAACATCCGGGTCATCCGGTTTAATCTTTAAAGCTTTTTTAAACTCCTTGATCGAATCTTCGTAGCGCTGATTAATTATATAGTCTGAGCCTTTGAATAGACTAAGCACATACCCCTCTTCTACTTTCCCTGCCTTTAAATGCTCTATTACCTTTAAAGCTTCCTTTAGATTATGATCAGAGGAAAACTCTTCCATCCCTCTATTGAAAAACGCTTCTGCCTGATCAAATTCTGCATTAGCTCCATGTTTTAACCCTTGTTTTAAGTAGTAATTGGGGTCCTTTAACAAAGCTTCGTCTTCGGATAACTTAATTTCAGGCCCGGTTTCTTCTATGCTCTCAATATACTTATGCTTATAATAAACCTCTTTGCCTTTGTAATCTACTTTTATGTACTGATCAGTATTCTCGAGAACTTTTCCCTCTATTACTTTTCCCGATTTCAGGGTAATTGTATCGGCAAAGAGTAAAACCGGAAAACAGAAAATTAAAGTAACTATTAATTTAATCAATTTCCCCATCCTTATTGCAGGCCTTCGATAACTGCTTGGGCGACGTTATTAAGATGATCCCCTATTTTTTCCAGATTACTGATTAAATCCAAAAAGATTATTCCTGAAAGAACCTTACATTTACCCTGTTCCAGGCGGCGGGTATGATTCGCCTTCAATTCATTTCTCATATTATTGATCCGGCACTCCTGCTCAAAAACCATCTTAGCATCGTCTATATCAGTTTTGCTTAAAGCCTTAACTGAACATTCAATCATACTATCTATATCCTGATACATTTTGTTTAGTTCTTCGATAGCTATATTAGAAAATGGCATCTGATTATCTATCTTCTGCTCCGCAAGATCCCTTAAATTCTCGGCATGATCTCCGATCCTCTCTACATCATTAATCGCATGGAGCAAAGAAGGGATCTTCTTCGAATCCGCAGCACTTAGTTCGCGCTGCATTAACTCAACTAGATAATTAGTGATCGCCTCTCGCAGAGAATCCACCGCCTCTTCCCGTCTGCCGATTTGATCCAAAGACCTTTTGTCATCGGTAAGAAAACTTTTTATTGCAATCCCCACCATCTTCTGTGTCAATGATAAAGTCCGGATGATCTCTTTGATCGCAGCTTCAATAGCAATCGCAGGAGTATTCAGCAGATGGCGCTCCAGATATTTCGGTAGATACTCCATCTCCTCTTCTTCTTCCCCTTTTATCAACTTATTCAGAAGCTTAGCAAATAAAGGGATAAAAGGTATAAAGATAACCGTATTTATTACATTAAAAAAAGTGTGCGCATTAGCTATTTGCCGAGGAAGGCTCGCAGAAGTACGAATAATCAAACTGTGGAATAAGTTTAAAAACGGCAGAAAAATAAGTACGCCGGCTAGATTAAACAAAATATGAGCTGCTGATGCCCGTTTTGCTGTAATGTTTGTGCCTATAGAAGCGATCAATGCTGTAGCACAAGTACCGATATTACACCCTAAGATCAAAGGAAGAGCAGCCCTTAAATCGATAAGATTAGCCATAGATAAACTTAGGACCATACCGGTTGTAACTGAACTACTTTGTACTATCGCAGTCACTACAGCAGCAGCCAATATTGCTAAAAGAGGGTTTGTACTGAAAGTGACAAATAGATTGCTGAATGCCGGGATTTGGCCCAAGGGCTTAACTACGCTGGTTAATATACTCAAACCTAAAAAGAGTATGCCGAACCCCATAAGAAATTCCCCGATGTATTTATGAGATTTCTTTTTGGCAAGAAACATAGTGAGCATACCTAAACCAATAACCGGAAGAGCATAATCCGTAAGCTTAAAAGCAATCAACTGTGCAGTGACTGTGGTACCGATATTAGCACCGAATATCACTCCTAAAGCCTGTACCAGCGTCATTAATCCGGCGTTGACGAATCCCACCACCATAACCGTAGTAGCTGATGATGACTGGACCAAACTGGTTACCACTGCCCCTACTATAACCCCCCTCTTCGGCCCTCCGGTAAGATTATGCAGAAAATTCCTCATCTTCTGCCCGCTTGCCTTATGCAACCCTTCACTCATCTGCCATATGCCATAGATAAATAAGCCTAAGCCTCCGACAATACCGAATATAATCTCTTTGGTCATTTACTTTCTCCTTTACAAATGTTTACACATATTCCGCAGACATAGTGGTCAACTGACCTTTTCTTCTGAAACTCCCTTAATTGCTCAAAACATTTTGAATAATCAAAGCTGTGCGGCTCTTCTTTTATTGCACCCGCCGGACAGACTGAAAGACAAAGACGGCAATTCGCACATTCTTCTACGTTCGGTTTATCGCATTCAAGCGGCATATCCGTAAGAATACTGACCATGCGGAATTGACTGCCTAAATCTTTATTCACTAAGAGATTATTTCTGCCTATCCAGCCAAGCCCGGATAAAAAACCTATTTGCCTATGCGAAAGGTGGGCCCGGCGGTTCTTCCAATCAACCAACTGTGAGGCAGGGATGGCCAGAGCAAAATAGCCCTTCTTCTGGATATAATTACACAATCTAAGTGCTGCCTGATCCAAGAGCATGTTAACCGTACGGTAATGATGGAAATACAGGCTCGTGGGCTTGTCTTTAATCTCCTCTAAGACATTCCTGGATAATCTCATCCCCAGGCAGATTGCTTTATCGAATCTATCGATAATATCCTGATTTATCAAAAAGTCTTCTTTGATTCCGTTTATATCGGCTACGCCGAATAGATCTAAACCTTGCGCCTCGGATAATTTCTTAAGGCTTGTGTAGTTTTTCTTTTTCTCCATTGAATTTCTTCAGGTAAACCATCAAAAGAGAGATTGCCACCGGAGTGACTCCGGATATACGCGAAGCCTGCCCTAGATTAAGCGGCTTAAATCTATCTAATTTTTCTCTGATCTCGCGGGAGAGGCTGGCGATCCGGGAATAATCCAAACCTTGCGGCAGTCTTATCTTCTCTAAGTTCTTAAATCTTTCGACCTCTTTTAGCTGCCTCTGTATAAACCCAGAGTATTTTACCTCAATTTCCACCTGACGCAAGGCAAATTCAGGAATCTTTAACCTGGAATGATCAAGGCGCCTGATATCCCCTAAATAAATCCGCGGCCTCTTTAATATCTCCTCCATCGTGGTGACTTTTTTTATCGCAGACGTTCCAAGGTTGATTAGTCTTGCGTTTATTTTTTTGTCAGGCTTCAAACGGCAAGACTTTAAGAATTCAATCCCTCTCCTTATGGCCTCTGATTTTGCCTGCGTTCTCTGATGATTTTTTTTACTCACCAAGCCCATCTCATACCCTATCTTATTCAACCTGAGATCTGCGTTATCCTCGCGGATGATCAGGCGGTACTCCACCCGGGAAGTAAACATCCGGTAAGGTTCGTTAGTACCTTTAGTGGTTAAATCATCAAGCAAAACACCGATATAACTGCTTGCACGGTCTAAAACCAGCGGTTCTCTATTTTGTATGCGCAGAACCGCATTAATTCCGGCAATCAACCCTTGAGCTGCCGCTTCTTCATAGCCGGTTGTGCCGTTGATCTGGCCGGCAAGGTATAAGTTTTTGATCGGCTTTGTCTCCATCGTCGGGTAGAGCTGCGTCGGCTCAACTACTGTATGTTCTATCCCGTAGCCAAAACGAACAACCTTCACCTTTTCCAAACCCGCAATGGAATGCAGAAAATCAAGCTGCACATCCTCAGGCAGGCTCGTGGCAAGACCATTAGGATAGATCTTATTAGTCCGGTATCCCTGCGGCTCCAGGAAAACCTGATGCCTCTCTTTATCAGCGAATTTTACAATTTTATCCTCTATCGAAGGACAATACCTCACCCCGGTTGCCTTAATTACTCCGGTGTATAGAGGTGAACGATCCAGATTACCGAGAATGATCTCATGGGTCTTCTTGTTAGTATAGGTAATATAGCAGGGGGCCTGTCTTTGAGTAATTTTCTTCGTAGAGAAAGAAAAGGGCTTTGCCGGCTGGTCACCCTCCTGAATTCTAAGCTTTGAAAAATCAATGCTGCTTTTATCAAGGCGCGGACAGGTCCCGGTCTTAAATCTAAGCAGCCTAAAACCCAAAGCTTTTAAATCAGCTGATAGCCCTATGCTAGCCGGTTCTTCTATGCGCCCCCCGCTAAAATGTTTTAAGCCCATATGTATAGTCCCGTCCAAAAAGGTTCCTGGCGAGATAATTACCGTTTCTGCTCTCATTTCCCCTTGCTTATCAGTAATCACTCCCCTGACAAGATTATTAATTACTGTCAACTTCTTTACTTCCGCCTCACAAAAGGAAAGGTTCTTCTGTTTTTTAATGCTCCTTTGCATGTACTTTGAATAGGTCCCCATATCTATCTGGGCGCGGGAAGACTGCACTGCCGGGCCCTTGGAAGCATTGAGCATCCTGAATTGGATTCCGCAGGCATCAGCGGCAAGCCCCATCTGGCCGCCTAAGGCATCGATCTCTTTTACCAACTGCCCCTTGCCTACGCCACCGATCGCCGGGTTGCAACTCATCGCTCCGATAGTATTGGCTTTGAGGGTAACGAGCAATGTCCTCGCACCCATCCGCCCCGCAGCTAACGCAGCCTCAATCCCCGCATGCCCTGCACCGACAACTATTAAATCAAACCTTTTCATAAACTTAATTTTGTTTTGATTTTTTACTTCGGGGCCGTAAATTATTCTTTTGCAAGCTTAATTAGGAGGGGCATAATATCCTGACCTTTAATCTCACCGATTGAACCGAGCTTAGCGGTTTTCTCTGAAAAACTCATCGAGCCGTCAGATTTTATATTACCGCCGCTAATGAGTAAAGGTACAGGATCAGCTGAATGTGCTTTGATCGCACAGACAGTAGAATGATCAGCAGTCACTGCCACAATTGTATTTTCGATATCCAGATTAGGCAGAAGATTTGTAAAGAAGAATTTATCTATCGCTTCGATTATCTCTTTTTTAAGTTTAAAATCTCCGTCATGCGCCGGCTCATCCGGGCCTTTGATATGCACGTAAATACCGCCGTATTTCTTGATCGACTCCAACGCTACCTTAGCCCAGATCGGATAATCTACATCCAGATGGCCGCTTGATTCCGGAAGATCAATGATATCTATACCGGTTAAAAGTGCGATCCCTTTCTCAACCGGCATCTGTACGAATGAACCGAATTTTATCTTATACAAACTATCCATCTTGGGAAAATTCGGTAGGTGGTCTCCGGCATCCCGGGAGAGTATTAGGTTTGCTGCAAACTTTCCATCCTGAACCCTCTTTTTGTTGATTGCTGATTCGTTCAATATCTTATTTGACTTCTCGGTAAATTCGTTTAAAAGCAATGCTGCTTCTTTTGCTTCCGCTGAACTCTTATGCGCAGGCATCGGCTCTGATTGTATTACTAAATTCTCAAACTTTTCTTTGGCTACTCCGAACACGCCTTCCCTGCCGTAAGCCGGGTCAGTGTTAGTTATCCATCCGGATAATTTAGAACGCATCCCTCTAATTACCAAAATTCCCCGATGGCCGATGGTATTTTTGAATTCAAAGGTCCCACTTGATAGCGTGACTTTAGAATTTATTTCACTCGATAAAGATGTTGCTTCTTCCGTAGTAAGATTCCTTCCCACTCTGCGGTCTTTAATCGTTTTTCCGTCATCTTCGGCTGTAGCAAAATTAACCCGAAAAGCCACATCCCCGTCATTAACGCTGATGCCTTCGGCAAAAGATTCCAAAGGTCCTCTGCCGGTATAATATTTATGCGCATCATAGCCCAGGAGGCTGATTACTGCGATATCTGA
>JAHIZC010000080.1 GCA_018814745.1 Candidatus Omnitrophota bacterium | reverse complement strand
TTAAACCGGATTCTCCGATAATAATACCAATAACGATATATCCTACGACCTGCGGAATCCTTATCTTTTGAAATAACCTTCCCCCCACAGCCCCGCCGAATAAAGCCAGGCCTAGTAGAAATAATATATTCAAATGAACCAGGGAAACTCTAGATAAAATAACGTTTAAGCTCTCAAGCATACTAATAACCCTTTATCCATTGGATTTCCTGAAATGCAACTTGTCCTTATTGTGCAGCCGCCTTAATTCTTTCGCCATGGATTGTGTAATATTGAACCTCCTCCTTTTAGGAAAGCCAGAGAAGAGATTCACATCAATGACATGCAGATCTTTGCAATTATGCTCCGGGATAATATCTATTCCTGCCAGAGTTATACCTAATCTACTGGATACTTTTATAGCTTCTCTTTTTACCTTTTTAATCAGGCTCACTGGAAGAAACTTGAGCAGGCCAGGATCACCCTGGCCCCCTTGAGAAATATTAGTAGTAACTCTATCTGCTTTGTTTCTTCTCGGATATATATAAAGCACTTTATTGAAAAAAGTGTATACCCTGATGTCAATTTTATTACCTTTATAAATCGGCGATTCTACCGCCTCTTGAATCAAAATGTCCTTCTTCAGCAGCTGACGCAAAAAGTCATTTTGCCCTGTTACATCTTTAAATTTCCATCCATGATCGGATCTTTTACTGATGATACGGTTATCTTTATAGATAAAATTTGTCCGCCAATCAAACTGGCTCAAAAAGGTAATCCCCTTCCCCATCGAACCATATCTGGGCTTAAGAAAGAATTGATGGCCCTTGGCTAATTTATTTTTAATCTCCTTTATGCTGGTAATTTTGTATATGCGGGACTGAGGAATTTTAAATTTATCCAGCCTCCTTGAGATTCTAAATTTATCTCTGTATTCTGCGCATAAACGCGGCTCGTTAATAAATAGTATTTCTTTATCGGCAAAGTATCTTTTTGTCTTCTTCTCGAAATTATCCCAAAAACGCAGGAATTTCCTTTGAAAATTATGATTACCGTATACGCCTTTATAGTTTTTATGCTCGATGTACTTATTCCAATAGTAAAACGGAAAAAATAAAAATACGATGATTTTATCGGTGTTTATCTGCGGGGCTTTACCTTCGAACAGCCTCTGATAGTCAATGGCAACGTAGTCAAAGCCATACCCTGCAAATATTCTCTTCTCTTTATTGAATTTTTTAAAAGTATCGTAATCCGAATTATCCCCTACTGCCAGAATCGTAATATCTTTTTTTGTTTTCTTCATAAGCACTGTTTTAAAGGTGTTTCTTCAAATAAGCGAAATTTTTAACCAGCTTGCCATTTTGGATAATAACAGCCCGCCGGATCTCCGCCGGGATTGCTATATGACGAGTAATATCTGTTACACCGTGGGCTGCGATCTGATAGATATAGTCTCTGATCAGGCTGCTGAATTCCCCCGAAGCATCACGCGGCAGTTCAGCAGGGAGATTATCTATAGCCAAAACAGTAACTCCCGGAGATTTATACCCATCTATATATTTATTGGTTTTAGGATTAAAGGTAAATGTCGGGTTATCAACAGAGGTAGTCTTATAGGTCAACTCGATTGAACCATTGATGTCACAAGCAATATCACCGATAAACTCTAAGCGAAAGCACTGCTTTTTAGAAAGCTTCCTAATCATCTTTTTAGTGACGGTTCGAGGGTATCTAGCGTCCCAATAACTTGTATGGATCAAAATATTTAAATAAGCAAGGTAATTATCCATGTTAGATTCAAACCCCTCAGGATTACTAAGATATTCTTCGAAATAAAAACCCTTCCTATCTTTAGTGCGGAATTTCTCTTCTCGCAGAAAAACAATCTTATATATTTTATTTTTATTTGCTTTTTGATGCCGGATGAACTGCGGCATATCTTTAGGGTGGATCTCCACAGGAGCCAAAATTTCCAATATTTCCTGTACGCCTCTGGAAACATTTCCGTGGCCGGAGATGCCGATAATAAATGGAGATAGACTCCGATTAAAGCCCCTTTTTCTTATCTCCCGGTCGACTTTACTCATCGCGAGCTTAACCTCTTTAAAAGTTCCGTACTTATAACTGGGCTTAAGCAATAAGAAAGGATTTTTTATCCCCTCCCACTCAAGCCTCTTGCCTAAATAATAGAGGCTGTCGATTATGCCGCAGATACCGGCGAATCTGCCGAAAAAAACAATACGCGCCCCATGTAAATCAACAATCTTTTCATAATCGACCAAAGTATTTTTGTTCTCCAGACAGGCGCTAAGAAGCTCCATATTCTGAAATTGACCTTTACAGGTATGTGAAAAAATCATGTAAATCTTATTTCTGTTTAAATTTCTTGGCTCCGGTTCTTTTATCCCTACGAGAAACTCAGCCTTCTTAAATCTACCTAATACCCTTGCCCCGCTCCTTCTATATTCCTGATCACTAAAAATCCGCTGATAGCTGCCTTCAACCTCAACGGTTATACCACGCTTGACCAGCCACCTGACATCAGATGGAGTAAGCGGAGCACGGCTTTCCCTATCATTAGTTTCTCTTAATATTCCTACAACTAGGTTTTTTCTCATCTTTATCAGGTATTTAAGTTATTATTATAGCAAAAGTTACAAAGTTTTTAAGAGGAAACTGCTGCTATTTTCTAGGGAAGGGGATGCTTTGATTTGCTTCAAGAACCTTACTTTCGCCATTAACCATAAGCTCAACCGTATGCCTATCGATTTTTTTCACTGCCACACCTTTGAAACTTGAGCCTTCGGGGATCACCTCTCCATTAATGATCACGAAACTTTGGGCACCAGGGTCAAATAATATCCCTTCGATTAATAGACCTTTGTATTTCTTTGCATCCTGAGGAGCCTTATAAGAACGCACATTCATCATTCCTACGCTTTTATTCTTGTTGTCTTCCTTAGTGCCGAATTTAAAGATCTCGACAATCTTACCCGTTCTAATCAATGTGAACATATGCTTAAACTCAGCCGCTACAAAAACTGGATTAAAATTATACTTGTAGAATATAGAGAATATCACGATCGCCAGGCTGATAAAAGCGAACTTTTTAATCCTCGGGCTGACGCCGCCGGTTAATTTAAGCTTCTTTCCCTTAGCAGCCTTCTTAGCCGCCGCCTGATCCTTGAGCTCCGGCTTTACCGTATCTGTCTTGGGATCATACCCGCAAGAAACACAAACTGCCTTTACTTGTCCAATCTCTTTTCCGCAAAAATGACAATTTATCATTTTTAAACCCTCATTTTCTTCTCATCAGTATACGGCCTATTCTTTCTTCGACTTTAGGATGAAGCAAAACGATCAAAAGGCCACCGATGACATTACCTATAGTCACGGGGATCAAATTATTAAAAATACTGAAGTAATTAGAGATAAGCTCTCCCTTGAGCATTAAACCTATGGGCAAAAAATACATATTAGCTACTGAGTGCTCAAAGCCTGATACAACAAAAGCCATAATCGGGAAAAATATCCCGAATATCTTACCGGTGACCGTCCTGGAAGCAATACACATGATTACAGCCATACAGACCAACATATTACAGAGTATTCCTCTGCATAGCGCCTCTAGAAAAGTCAACTGCAATTTAGCCTCCATAATACCTAACGCTGTAATTCCCATTGAAGTCAGGTTACCGGAGTTCAGCAGCAGGCCTGATTTATATACTAGCCAAACAATAATCATTGCGCCCATTAGGTTTCCCAGGTAAACCACAAACCAGTTGCGCAGGACTCTAGCCAAAGAATACTTTCTATAAATAAAACCTATAACCATAAGGATATTCCCGGTAAATAGCTCTGAGCCTGGAATAAGCACCAACATCAACCCTACACTAAACACACCCCCCGCGAGAAACTTTGCCAGTCCCGGATCAAGGGTACCTCCGCTCAATACGGCAATGGCAGCATTGGCACCAAAAGCAATATATATCCCGGCTAATATTCCAAAAATAATCAGCTCGAATATTGATGCGTTAGCTTTCTTCTCTCCGATATCTCTGATTGCCTCAGATATTTCCGGCGGGCTTAAGAATAGACTATCCATAGCTTTATATTATAACTCTAAAAGATTAAAGACCCAAGCAAAATCTCTCTGATTAAAAAAACCCCGCATCTTAACATAAAGACGCGGGGTTTAGAATGCTAAAACTGCATTACTTTTTTTTCATTTTATCGATAAAGTTATCGACATATTTCGCTGCTATATCCCTGCAACCCAAACCAAAAGCTAAAGCAACCGCTAAGCCCAAGGAACCCAGAATGATGCTGATCGTCAACTCTGTGATCCTGATACCGATCTGTAGCTGCTCTAAGGCTACGATCACCGCAAATACAACTATGATTGCCTCAACTACCCTACTCAAAAGATTCCCCTGAGGAATCCCGGCATTATTGGCTGCTGTCTGCACGATATTCTTCAATAAAGTCGCAATAAACATACCTAATATCAGGATAAACATCGCAGCAATCACATTCGGAATGTAAAGAATGACTTTATTTAGCAGATCAGCGGCGATCGTCAAGCCTGCGGCGTTGATCGCTACTACAAAAGCAACTAAAAGCGCTAACCAATAACAAATAATTCCAATCAACTCGGAAAAAGAATGAGTGATACCTCCCTTTTCCAGAAGATTAGACAATTCAATACGGTCAGCAAGTTTATCCATCTTTATCGCTTTCAAGGTCTTTATAACCACGGCCTTGATCAACCTAGCGATAATCCAACCGATGATGAGGATGATAATCACAAGTAGAACATTCACTAGAAACTTACCAATTTGAGCAAGCACTGTCCTGGCTGGTTCCAACAAGATTACCTGCCAATTACTCATCTCCCACCTCCTTTAGTTAATTCTTGCGCTAATATTTCTTTAACTCTATCATATTTCTTAAGTTATGTCAAGTCAAAAATCCATGGTCATCCCGTCGTAAGCAGCTTCAACTTGCAACCCAATCCGGTTGCCTAACTCTTGAGCCTTGAGGTGCGGTTTTGCCTTGATCATACTCATACCAAAATGTGTTAATATTGTCCTGCCCGGCCTTAATTGAGTAACGATCTGCTCAACATCATACAAGCTTAAATGTTCAATGCCCGGCCTTGGCTCATAAAGGACTACTGCGATGATTAAAATATCGCTATCTTTATAAAAATCATTTAATTCCTTAAAATACTTCGTATCCGTCAGCAAAGATATAGTGGTACCTGCGATACTAAATTTTAGGCCATAAGTCTCAACAGGATGAATATGCTTCATCGAAGTCGAGAATTCGAATTCTCCTACTTTATAGCTGGTATTCGCCTTAATTACCTCTAAATTCTTCGGGAAACCTTGAGTATGACTTAAAATAACCGCATCCTCGCCTATCGCATCAGAAGTACAAAACACCACTCCTTTCTTCTTAAACCCGCCTTCAGTCATCGCCTCAATCATAACATTGATATCACCGGAATGATCCAGGTGCCTGTGGGTGAGAATTATGGCATTTAATTTAGTAGGATCCAGCTTAGGCCTGCTGGCCGCACAACGCACCAAGCTCCCCGGACCGGGATCAATTAGAACATTTGTCCCCTTGTAAGTCACCCAGATGCCCCCTGAAGCGCGCAATTGCTTAATCATCACGAAACGCGCACCAGCCGTTCCTAAGAATTTAACAAAATTTCCTACCTTCTCTTTCTTTATTCTTTTAACCATATCTGCCTTAATTCCTGATTGATTTGATGCATCAAGGTATGGGTAAGCTCCGGTTTAAGAGAATTATCTTCCCGGTACCGGGATTTCTCTTTTTTATTTATAAATTCCTCGACACCCATAACCCTCACTCCGTAGGGCCTGACAGAGAACTGAATCTCTTTGTCATCAGAGACCACGATAATATTCTTCTGGTCCGAATATCCCTGGATTATCTTTCTGATCTTTTCATCCGCACTGATCTTTCGGGAATAAATCACCTCAATTGAGGCCCGGTTATCCCTCTCGCGGCTATCGGGATAGCCATCAAAGACTACAATCACCTTATTCTTTAGGCTTCCGGTTAATTTATTCCTTCTGATAAATTCAAGGAAAGATAACCTGCTATCTTTGTCTTTATTATTTGTGCGGGTGAGCAGAGGGTGTTTTATGACGTTGTAACCGTCGATGACGTATTGTAAGGACATAGATCAGGCCTCCTATTGCTCCATAGGTCATTATAAAAACGACAGCCACCAGAGACATGGCAAAAGCTAAATCACGGGACACTCCGACTGTACCAAAGAAAAATATGGTAGCAGCGTCCCTCAAACCAAGGCCACCGATAGAGATAGGCAATAGGGTAATCACGCCGATAATCGGGAAAAAGACGAAGAAGTAGATGATATTCAATCTCAGGCCTAAAGATAAAGCAATCACATAGTATACCAAAGGAATAACTGCCTGAATAAAAATAGAAAATATCAAACTAGTTACTACAGCTTTTTCATGATGTTGGAAGAAATGTATCTCTTGATGTAAATTCTTGATTAATTCCCTGATTTTCCCTGCTTTAGGAGAATGCAAAAGTTGATTAATTATTCTATACATCTTTTTATTAAAAATAACCAGTAGGATGATAATTAAGACTCCGGTGATACCTGCTACGCAAAACAGGATCATCGGATTCCTTACCAGCCTCCAGCCAACTGACAAAGACATCAAGGCTAAGAATACCAGGCCGATATAACCGCTTAAGCGGTCAAGAAAAATCGTAGCAATGACTTCCTTTGGCTTCTTAGTATGCAGAGTCAAGTCGATACTACGCATCAGATCTCCGCCGATAGTCGAAGGCATAAATAGATTAAAGAAATGTCCTCCGGCAAAAGACATAATTACTCTTTTTAAAGGCAGGTGGATATTCAGCGTCTTAAGCAGCATCTCCCA
>JAHIZC010000007.1 GCA_018814745.1 Candidatus Omnitrophota bacterium | reverse complement strand
GTTCTTATGGAATGATAAAGAGAAGAAATTTGATATTTACTTAAAGACCGGCTACCCCGAAGAGTATCTGCGAAACATCACCTCCGGAGTAAATCTGGACAAGAACTTCTATCTAAATCTAGTTAGTACTGCTAAGACTTTTTCATCAATCTCCGATTCCGCAGATACAAAGATTAAGAATAAAATAAATGCTATCTTTGCCGTAAAATCCTTTGTCATCTCTCCTATCTTACCCAAAGAAGGCAGTAAGGGTTTCTTATGTATAGGAACGGAGAACCGGGATATAACCATCACCGAAGGCGATGAGGAGTTAATCACTATTCTCGGTAACCAGATCGGCCAGGGACTGGAAAATGCCCGTCTGTTTGAAAAGAGCTGGAGGGCGCAACAGGAACTCGAGAAGAAGGTCGTGGAAAGAACACGTGCTTTAAGCGCTGCCCTGGAAGAGGTTAAGAGTGCTAGTAAACGTAAGACTGAATTTATCTCCAGCGTCTCGCACGAACTGAGAACCCCCCTTACTTCGATCAAGGGTTACGCTGCTATAATGCTGGAGGAAAAATTAGGCAAACTTCCGCCGGCAGTGAAAGAAAGGCTAAAGAGAGTTAATCACCACAGCAACGAACTTGCGAATATGGTAAATGACCTGCTGGATATTGCCCGTATTGAATCGGGTAAAGCAGAGATGAAGATGACGCCGCAAAATTTAAATAGTATTCTAGCTACTGCAATTGATTTGGTGGCGTTACAATGTAGGAATAAAAACATTACATTAGCCCAAGACCTGCAGAATGATATACCTGCGATTATCGCCGACCGCAGCCAGATCGAACGGGTATTTATTAATCTTCTGGGGAATGCGGTCAAGTTTACGCCTGAAGGAGGAAAGATAATTGTCAAGGCTAAGCTTAAAGGCGAAGAGGCGCAAGTAGAAATACAAGATACAGGCATAGGTATTGCGCCTGATGCACTGAAAAAGATATTTGATGAGTTCTACCGAGTGGATAATGCCGTAAATCAGGAAGTAAAAGGGACCGGATTAGGGTTGTCTTTAGTAAAACATATTATTGAAGCCCACCAAGGCAAAGTCTCGGTAGAAAGTAAAGTGGGTAAAGGCACCTCTTTTAGCTTTACCCTGCCTGCTAAATAACATGGAGGGAGTATGGTGAAGCCGCGAATACTGATTGCTGATGATGATCCGGACATCTTGGATGTCCTGGAGATTACCCTCTCTGAGGAAAATTATGAAATCATCAAAGCGCATAATGGCGAAGAGGCATTAAATATCATCAAGAGTAAAAGTTTAGACCTCGCCTTAATCGATTACGCCATGCCAAAGATGAATGGCCGTCAGGTCTGCCGTGAGGTGAAAAATGATATCCTCTTAAGCCACTTACCGGTTATTATGGTAACCGGCAAGGGTGAAGTAAAAGATAAGATCGGCGGCATAGACGCCGGCGCCGATGATTATGTTGTCAAGCCTTTTGAACCTAAAGAACTGCTGGCGCGTATACGCATGATCCTTAGGCGCACGGCAAGAGATCTCGATGCCAACCCGCTAACCCGTCTACCCGGCAACATCTCTATAATTAATGAATTAACCAGCCGGCTGGAGAATAAATCGATATTTTCCGTATGTTATTTAGATCTAGATAAATTTAAGGCCTATAATGATAAGTACGGCTTTGAGCACGGGGACGAAGTGATTCGTGAAACCGCGCGTATAATTATGCAGAGAACCAAAGAATTAAACAATCCCGATGATTTTATCGGCCATATTGGAGGGGATGATTTTGTGATCGTTACTATCCCCCAGGCGGTAGATAATCTCTGCGAAAAAATAATTGCCGATTTTGACAAAAACTCTCCAAAATTTTATAATCATACCGATAGGAAAAAGGGTTATATTGTAGCAAGCGACCGTCAGGGCAAAGAACAAAAAATACCCCTAATATCCATATCCATCGGAATAGTCTCTAACGAGCAACGCGCAATCGAACACGTCGCTCAGATCGGAGAAATCGGCGCAGAATTAAAGCATATGGCGAAACGTATGGAGAAAAGCAGCTACGTAAAGGACAAACGCAAAGCAGAGAAAAGAAAACCCACCAAATAGCAAAGTTCCCTAAAAATACAAAACCCGCATAAAAATTTCTTATGCGGG
>JAHIZC010000242.1 GCA_018814745.1 Candidatus Omnitrophota bacterium | reverse complement strand
GTGCTTAAAGAAGAGGAGGACATTGATACCGGAGAGAAAACTATAGTCACACTATGTCCTTTCCCTCATTATAACGACATGGTTGTCAATGAATTTATCCGTTTTCCGTCCAGAGTTCTTGGGTATAAGGACGACCTGGAACTTTTTACCAAGATCAAAGAGATCATTAACAAATATGTAGTTATCCCAGACGGATTCTCTACGATTGCGGCCGTGTACGTTATGATGACCTGGCTGTTTGACCGCTTTCAGACTTTACCATACCTGCGCGTGGTCGGAATGTACGGGACTGGCAAGACTCGGTTTCTGATGGTTGTGGGAAATCTTTGTTATCAGGCAATGATTGCTGGCGGATCGGTGTCATTGTCTGCTTTATTTCGAACACTGGACAACGTTAGGGGAACATTTGTGTTCGACGAAGCAGATTTCCAGAGTTCCGAGATGTGGAATGAGATTATCAAAATACTTAATGGAGGACATACGGTAGGTTTTCCAGTGCTAAGAACAGAACAGGTGTACAAGGGAAAGTTTCAGACAAAGACGTTCAATGTATATGGACCGAAAATACTCGGTTCTCGAGAAAGATTTAGCGACCCTGCGCTGGAAAGCAGATGTCTGACTCAGGAGCTTTTTCCGATTAAAGACAGCTCTGTCCCCATACACCTGCCTAAAAGCTTCGGAGCAGAAGCAAGATACTTAAGAAATCAACTGCTTGCATTCCGCTTTAAGCATTACGATGCCGTTCAAGAAGATGAAAGCACCCTGCCATCTGTCCAATTTCCAAGACTCAAGCAAAGCGCCCTGGCTTTAACAAGCGTGGCAAACCTTATAGGCAAGGAAGTGCTGAAAGAAGTTAAAAGCTGGTTGAAGGCATACGAGATTGAGCTGGGCACCGACTACGTCACCGACCCTAAAGTTGACGTCTTGAAATGCATCATTGATTTGCTGGAGTCCAGCAATTTTATCAAGAGTATGTGTGTTGGAAAATTGACAATGCAAAACATAGCAAACAAATTCAACGCCGAGCTGTATGAAGACTACACAGACAAAGAAACAAAATCTTATGACTCCCAATATAAGGGACCGCTGATAATTCCTGCGTATAAGGTTTCCCCGCGCAAAATCGGCAATTACGTCAGGAAGCTTAATCTCCGCATACACAGGGGGAGTGTAGGGTATTACATCCCAGTTGCAGAAGAATACTGGAAGATTAGGTTGCTGGCAATGAGATACGGCTTTGATAAACAGGTGCGGATGCCAGATGGGTTAAGACTGACCCCAAAGACCGTGATACAGCCAAAAGAGAAGTCCATAGATATTAATAATCCCAGCGAAACGCCTGACAATAAGCAAGATACGGGTGAGGCGAGTGTGATTCCAGAGTATTCTGGCGACGATTCTACCGACTCTAATACAGAGAAAGAAGAGATTGATGAAGACAATGAGCGTCCATTCTAGATATGAACGTTATGAATGTTGTTAACGTTGTATTGGGGTGCATGTTCGATTGGGGCTGTTAATAACTCAGGGGGCCAAGATTAAAGGTCGAAGTCGCATTATTTATTATCAACTAACAAATTAAAAATCATGAAAACAAACAACAAAAAACAAAAGCATAACACAAACGAGTTAGATTTTAGCCCAACTCCGCTTCAAGAATTACTTTTTGAGACAAGCCAGCACAACTTTAATCCCCAGAAAGTTAAAAAGAGTTTCATCGAACTTTTTGGGACAGAGAAGATCAGAATTGAGGGCGATATGAATTTGGACGAATTTATAGATGAGTGGTGCCGTGTATACCGTTTAGAGAAAGAATCTGAAGAAAAAAACTGGAAACGACAAGAACAACTGATATACATGCTGATAGATTTGCCCAATCTGTATACAGAGGGCCAGCGAAAGGTTTGGTTTTCTGAAGTAGACGAAAAGGATTAAAAGTTTAACAAGGATTCGGGGCCGACGTCTATTTAGAAACCAGAAGTCGGCCCTCGATCCTTCATAAAAATTATATCTTCACTATGAACAAGAGTACACAAATAGAGACAATAAAACTATAAAGTTCAGGGCTGTTCATAACTAGGGGGGATATTAGCGATGTGGCAGGATATGGTAAGTTTTATCT
>JAHIZC010000079.1 GCA_018814745.1 Candidatus Omnitrophota bacterium | reverse complement strand
GCGCGCTGCTGAAAAGTATCGCTCTGAGGGAAGAGGAAAGTCCGCTGAAATAGAAGGCCAAGTAGGCAAGGAGTTAAAACAGATTACTTCAGAGGCCTACCGAAGGTCACAAATACTCCGCGGAGAGGCGGACGCAGAGGCAATTAATATATATGCTAATGCCTACGCAGAAGATCCGGAATTTTATTCATTCCTGAAGACCCTGGAGACCTACCGGACAACAGTTGACGAAAAATCCACAATTCTGCTCACTACGGATAGTGAATATTATAAGTATCTGAAACAACTAGAATAAGGATTAGCGGTGTTTGCAATATCCAATTTTTTGGTTGCTATAGCACGAGTTTTAGAGATTCTGCTTACGATCGTATATTGGCTGATACTAATCCGCGCATTGATCAACTGGGTTAATCCTGATCCCTATAATCCAATAGTTCAGTTCCTATATAAAACTACCGAACCGATATTATATCCGATTCGAAAAATGCTGCCTTTTACTGTTCGGATCGGTGTTGATATCTCACCGATTATCGCTTTCCTGGGAATAATATTCTTAAAGTCATTCTTAGTGAGAACGCTATACGACCTGAGCATTAAATTGCAGTAGTTGCAGTGATAGAAAGCTCAATCTATAAATAATGATAATCTGGCTAAAATTTTTAATCTGTACCTGCATAGTTCTCTTTAGCGGTAGGTGTGTAGCTAAATACGGCGATGTTATCGCCGAAAAGACCGGCCTGGGAGGCCTTTGGGTTGGTGTCGTATTGGTTGCGGTCGCGACTAGTCTACCTGAAATATTTACCGGAGTTGGAAGTACTCTTTTTGTTGACGCTCCTAATCTAACAGTAGGCAATCTGTTCGGAGCAAATAAATACAATCTTCTAAACATCGCTTTATTAGATATACTGCACAAAGGCCCGCCCCTATTAAGTACGTTAACCGCCGGACAATTTTTGACTGCCGGGTTAAGTTTGATTCCGTTATTTATCGCCTCAATGGGGATATTCTTGAGTGCAAGATTAACGCAATTAAGCATTGCTAATATCAGCCTCTATAGTATTTTGATTCTGGTTGCTTATTTATTCTGCGTAAGAGTAATCTTTAAATTTGCCAGAAAACAACAGCAGGTTTTGGTAAAGGAAGAGGCATTATTAAAATATGATTCTATACCACTTAGCAAGGCCTATCTTTTTTATGCCTTTGCCGCGCTGGCGATTGCCGGAGCAGGTATTTGGCTGGCTTATATCGGTGATGAGATAGCGAGAACCTTTAGTTTGAGCGAGAACTTTGTGGGAAGTCTTTTTCTCGGATTCAGTACTACCTTGCCTGAGATAAGTGTCTCTCTGGCAGCCCTCCGTTTAGGAGCAAAAGAAATGGCAGTTGCAAATATGCTAGGTTCAAATTTATTTAATATGGTAATTATTTTTATTAACGATGTGCTGTATCGTAAAGCACCTATCTTTAAAGTGGTCTCTCAGGAGCATCTTTTAAATGGCTTTATCGTATTTATTATGACTTTGATTGTTATTGCCGGTTTGGTCTTAAAGCCAAAGAGGAAGTCTCTTGGCCTATTCAGCAGTTACAGCATTATATTAGTCATTGTGTTTATAGTTGGTGCGTTTCTAACTTTTTCTTTCGGGATTAAATAGTGCTAGGATTATGGATTTGCCTGATATGTTTGATAATTTCTTGAGTGGTTGAATTTGGAGTAGAAGCCCCCGCAGTTATTCCTACGGTTTTTGCTTTTTTAAACCACGCCCGCTTTAGGTCTTTGGTTGAATTTACCCAGTAAGTTTGTTTATTTAGCGATCTTGAGATCTCATAGAGCCTTTTAGTATTGGCACTTGTTTTCGATCCGATTATCAGCATGATCTCGTTATCTTGCGGCATTATCTTGATGTCTTTCTGTTTTATCCTGGTAGGCATGCAGATGGTATTAAAGAATCTGAGATCTTTTATATAGTTTCTTAGGGCTTCTACGATCTTTTCGACATTATCTAGATTTTGCGTGGACTGGACGACGATACAGGCTTTTTTGATTCTTTTGAGCTTTTTTATAGGAATATTTTCTAGGCTATCGACTACTATTGCCTTAGATTCTAATTGGCCGATAATACCCACTACCTCATCGTGTTTTTTATCTCCGATTACGATAATATCATAACCTATATTTTCCATATCTTTAGCAATCTTATGGATTTCTTTTACCATCGGACAGGTTGCATCAATAATCTCGTAACCCGAGATTCGCGCTTTTCTTATTACCGCTAAAGGCGCGCCATGCGCGCGGATTAGAAGTATTTTATTCTTTCCGGAAGCCAGATTATCGATTTTCCTTATACCCGCCTTATTTATTTGCCTTACCACAGTTTCATTATGTACAATATCTTCTAGCATGTAGACTAATTTCTTTGATTTGGCAGTCTTAAGAGCGATATCAAGCGCCCTCTTTACTCCGAAACAAAATCCCGCAGATTTAGCTACGTTAATCTTCATAGATACCATCCTTCTTTAGTGGAATAGGCATAAACATATTCTACAACTAAACAAAAATAAATCCAAGCAAACTTTTAGGGCCGTCTTTGCAGCCGTTCGGGAAGCGTCTTTATTCCCAATCGGGAAGCGTCTTCACTCCTGAAGCTAAGGGTGCCCCCCTCTGGGGGCACCCTTAGCTTTGGCTCCAAAGACGCTTCTGCTTTGGGTTGGGGGCACCCTTTGCTTTGGGTTTAAAGACTTCCCTATTACTATTATTTGTGGTTTTTTGGGGGGTCAAATGTTATACTTTTCATATATGAGTGATCTTGAGTTTGTTAAAAGGTGCGTTGCAGGAGACAAACAAGCTTGGGGACAATTTGTAGATAAATACTCTCGCCTGATATACAACTAAACCGCTCGAAAGCGGAAGTGTCACCGCGGCTGACGGCCTGCAAGATTTCCGCGTCGGTGCGATCTGCCATCTTCCGTCGACTCTCAGGTATTGCGGACGCGAACCCCACG
>JAHIZC010000078.1 GCA_018814745.1 Candidatus Omnitrophota bacterium | reverse complement strand
GATGCTTCGAAGGATGCTGAGCTTGTCGAAGCATCTATCGAACCACAGGCGCATCTATTTCTGGTCGGGGCGGACAGACTCGAACTGTCGACCTCTTGCTCCCAAAGCAAGCGCTCTAGCCAAACTGAGCCACGCCCCGTTACAAATCAATGCTATTAAAAGATCGGGATTTGTAACGGGGCACGCCCCCATCACAAATCAATGCTACTTATAAACACAGACGCGATTACGGCCTTTTTCTTTTGCTTCCTTCAGTGCGAACTCTATATGCTGAATGAACTCCTCTTTGGTATTGTTCGGATAATACTCCGCTACCCCTAAGCTTACCGTCAGCCTAGCCATACCTAAAGAAGAATCCCTCCTCTCCACGAAAACCGCACTATTTACTTTTTCTCTTAACTTCTCAGCTGCTATTGCAGCCTGTTTCCGTTTTGTATCCGGAAGGATTACCGCAAATTCCTCCTGGGCGTAACGAGCAATTATATCTACTTTACGTAAATTCTCAACAAATATATTTGCCAACTGCACCAGCACCTTATCACCCATCGAATAACCATAATTTTCATTATATTTCTGGAAATTATCGATATCCAAGATAATCAGGCTTAAATGACGCCGGTATCTCTGGGCGCGGCCTACCTCTTCGACTAAGTGCTCCTGAAAATAACGATGATTAAATAAACCGGTAAGACTGTCTTTGATCGAAAGGCTCTCCATCCGCCCTAAGAGCTGAATTTTTTCCATCTGTAAAACTAAAACAGGAGTAATTAAAGAAACTAATTTTAAGTCATCATCGTCAAAGACACCCGATTCTTTACGTTCAGTGATATTGATTACTCCTAAAGTATGCTCCTTATTTTTAATCGGCGCGATGATAAACGATTTACTCTTGTAGCGGCCTAATTTAGCCTTAGAAAAAGCCGGGAATTCTGAATCTACATTCTTTACCAATAGAGGCTGGCCCTTCTGCACCACCCATCCGGCGAACATCTGTCCGTATTTTATCTTTACGTCTTTCTGCTCTTTTCCCTCAACCGAAGTCGCCCAGACGAATAACTCGTTCGTCTCTTTATCTAAAAGCATCAAAGAAATCTTCTCTGCGGAAAATATTTGACTGATCTTCCCTAGAAGCAGTTCTCCTAGTTCTTTCAAATCTGCAGTATTGCCTATAGCCCTTAAGAGCTCTGATAGAGAAGTTATATTTTCTTCTTTAAACATTTCTGCTTCCCTAAATAATCTTTGATTGTCTTCCTTGCCTTGGATAGCGCCCTGTACCTATGGCTGATCATATGCTTTATCTGCGGCCCCAACTGGGCAAATGTTTTTTTATATTTCGGGATAATGAATAACGGGTCATAACCAAAGCCGTACTTCCCCTTTGGCCCAAAGCCGATTACCCCATCGCATTTGCCCTCTACCACTGCAATTAAACCTTTACTGTTTGCGATTGCCACCGCACATCGATAGTGGGCCTTTCTTTTACTATTCTCTAAACCATTCAGAAGTCTTAAGAGCTTTAAATTATTTTGAGAGTCGTTCTTACCCTTCCCGGAGAATCTCGAAGAATAAACCCCTGGCTTGCCACCTAAAGCATCCACACATATACCAGAATCCTCTCCCAGAGTTAACTTTTTTTTGGATTTTGCGATTTTTACAGCTTTTATTATTGCGTTTTTTTTAAAAGTATTGCCGTTTTCAATAATCCTAGGGGTACTGCTGTAATCTGCCAGCGAAGTGATCCGCAGTTTTAAATCGCTTAAGATATCCTTGATTTCTTTCAGTTTCTTCTTATTCTTCGTAGCTATCAATAACTCCTGCTTCATCCCGTTAGAAAAATTACCTGTTCCCGTTTGCGATCTTCTAACGGGACTCATAGAATATCCTTCAAATAGCTTCTCTGGATTTCGACTAATTCTTCGATTCCTTTTCTAGCCAAAACTATTAAGCCATCCATCTGCTCTTTGTTAAAAGTCTTCTTTTCCGCTGTGCCCTGTATCTCAATAAACTCGCCACTGCCAGTCATAACGATATTCATATCCACATCTGTTTTGTAGTCCTCTTCATAGGTCAAATCCAGGAGCAGCTCTTTACCGGAAATGCCCACGCTGGTTGCGGCGACAAAATCTTTTACCGGAATCTTATCGATTATTTTTTGCTGCTTTAATCTATGCAGAGCAAAAGATAAAGCTATAAAACTACCTGTGATAGAAGTGGTGCGCGTTCCTCCGTCCGCTTGTATCACGTCACAATCTAACCATATAGTCCGCTCACCGATTTTTTTCAAATCAGTAACTACTCGAAGGGACCTGCCGAGGAGCCGCTGTATCTCATGAGTGCGGCCGGAATTTTTGCCGCGGGGTATGCGTGACTTGCAGGAACGCGGAAGCAGGCCATATTCAGCTGTCACCCAGCCAGTTCCTGTATTTTTTAAAAAATTCGGCACGGATTCTTCAACTGAAGCCGTACAGATTATCCGGGTATTACCTAATTCAATCAGGCATGAACCCTCCGCATATTTGATATAATCAGGAGTGATTTTTATCTTCCTTAGTTGATCTGCTTTTCGTCCATCACCTCTATTCATTAAACTTCCTTTCTAATTATAAATAGACCTGCCTCTGCTATCTATTGCGACAATTAACGGAAGACCCTTAACTTCTAATCTGTAAATCGCCTCCGGACCCAGATCTTTATAGGCTATCAGCCTCACTCTCTGAATAAACTTTGAAATCAAGGCTCCGCATCCGGCATAGGCTAGGAAATATACTGCTTTATGTTTTTTAATCGCCTTGATTACCTCCTCTGAACGCCTCCCCTTACCGATCATTCCTCTTAAACCCTTACTTAGCAACAAAGGGGTGAATTCATCCATTCTAGAACTTGTAGTAGGTCCGCATGAACCAATTGCTTTTCCTCTCGGCGCTGCAGTAGGGCCGCAATAATAAATAATCTGATCTCTTAAAACAACGGGTATTTTTTTACCTTTTTTAATCGCATCACTTAATCTTTTATGCGCCTGATCCCTGGCAGTATAAATAGTTCCCGTTAAGAGAATCTCATCTCCGGATTTTAAACTGTTGATCATCTGAACTGTTAATGGCGTACTTATTTTTTTCATCGATTATAATACCCTGCTTGCGCTTCTTAGGGCATGACAACTGATATTTACGGCTACCGGCAGTCCTGCGATATGGGTAAGATAGGTCTCTACGTTTACCGCCAAGGCAGTAGCTCTTCCTCCTAGCCCCATCGGGCCTATATTCAATTGATTTATCTCTCTTAATAATTCCTGTTCTAATTTAGCAACTACTTTGATACTTTGATACTTTGATACTCTGACACTTCTCAAAAGTGCTTTTTTAGCCAAAAATGAGGCGTAATCCGCAGTCCCTCCGATTCCCACACCTACAACAAAAGGAGGACAGGCATCAGCACCGGCAGTTTTCACTACATCAATAATAAAGTTTTTTATCTCCTCAATCTTTGCCGTAGGATTGAACATCTTCACCTGAGATTTATTCTCGCAACCGAAGCCTTTCGGTAAAACCGTCAATTTTAGATTATTCCCCTTTACTAGATCTAAATGTATTACTGCTCCCCGGTAAGAAGACCTACCTCTTAAAAGAGGGTTATCTACGATTGAATTTCGCAGATGGCCTTTCTTATACCCTGATTCTACACCCTTTCTAATCGCTGATTTGAGGTCTCCCTTAATCCTGACATCCTGCCCAAGTTCCCCAAAAACAACCGGCAATCCGCTATCCTGACAGATCGCTAGTTTTTCCCTTTTTGCAATAGAGGCATTCTTAATGACTGCATTAAGAATCCTCTTTGCCCTTCTATTCTTCTCTTTTAAATAGGCTCTCTTTAAAGCCTGCAAGACATCCTTGCGCAAATCGATATTTGCCCGGATGCATAAATCAGAAACCGCATCTTTAATCTGATTGGCTGAGATTATCCTCATCGTCTCTTATATTCTCTGATAACTGTGGTTTTAATACCTCCGCGCGGATTAAATTCCCCCGTAATCTTTACCCAGCGCGGCTGAGAAGCCCGAACAAAGTCTTCGGTTATCTTATTGATTAGGTGCTCATGGAATACTCCCAAATTCCGGTAAAATATAGTATACATCTTAAAAGACTTTAATTCTATACAGTATTTATCCGGTGAATATTCAACCCTGATCACGGCGAAATCCGGCAGGCCTGTCTTAGGGCAAATACAGGTAAATTCCGGAATCTCTAAATTAATTACATAAGATTTGTCGGAATATTGATTCCTCCAGACCTCGATCTTCGGGGTTTTTAATCCTCTGATCTTATTTTGCAGCCCCTCATAAAGGGATGTTTTTTTCTTTCTCATTTTATTCCGATTAGCTTATGCATCTGAGGGATTATACAGGAGTTGATATCTTCACTAAGGCAGATATCCCTGAAGCTTTCTATCTTCTCTTTAATCCTAGAATAATCCTCTAAGCTATTAGGCTGTAAGACCAGGACCAAATCCTTATCTATCTCCTTTATTAATTTAATCCCCTCCCTTAAATCTTTTTCACTCGTCGCCTCAGAGACAACTGCTTTTAAAAATACTTCTTTCAGTGATGCGATCTTTAAAAATCTATGGTGGATATCCCAAAAGTTATCCATACCGGTAGAGCTTGGGAATTTCAAATCCATCGCTATAATATCTAAATTATCTATTACCTCTTCCAAACTCTCTGGATGCGTGCCATTTGTTTCCAGGTAATTTCTATAACCCTTTTTGCGGGTGAGCACTAATATCTCTCTCAAGAAATCTTTTTGCAATAAAGGTTCCCCGCCGGTGAAAGATATGGAATGGAAACCGTTCATATCTCTTTCTATTTCAGCTAATAACTCCTCAGGGTTATAAACTCTAAAAGATTCTAGCTTTGTATCACAGAAATCACAGCTAAGATTACACCCGAAGAAGCGGACAAAAAGCTGCCTTTCCCCTAGATACAGCCCTTCCCCCTGTAAACTCTGAAAAATCTCGGAAATTTTTCCTTTTACTTTCATCTGGGGACACCTTCGCCTGCCCTGACTGCCGTTAGGCAGGCGGCGGACAGGCTTCCTCACACCTCAGAAGACGCTTCTGCTTTGGGCCTAAAGACGCCTTAGCTTCAGCTTAGAAGCGTCTTCTAACTCAAAGCTAAAGACGCTTCTGTGGATCGAGAATGCCTGCTTCTCTAAAACCCTTTGCGCGGTAATAACAGCTCTCACATCTACCGCATTGACGCCTGCCGCCTCTGTAACATGACCAAGTCAACTCAAAAGGAACATCCAATCTTCTTCCTAAACGGATAATCTGGGCTTTATTTTTATTGATTAAAGGTGTTTCGACTTTAATCGGTTTCTTTTCAACCCCCGCCCTTGTTCCGCAGGCAATTACTTTATCGTAAGCCCTGTAAAACTCCGGGCGGCAATCAGGATAACCTGAATAGTCCTGAGTATGTGCGCCGATAAATATCGCCTCAGCCCTTATTGATTCTGCGTAAGATAAAGCAAAGCTCAGGAAGATAATATTGCGAGCTGGGACATACGTACTAGGAATCTCTCTGACACTTTGACACTCTGACACTCTGACACTAGAAGGCAGTTTAGTACCCTTGTCTAAAAGAGACGATCCCCGCCAAGGCAGATCGATCTTTAGAATTTTAAAAGAGCATCTTGCGGTATGAGCAATATCTCCTGCTGCCTTTATTTCCCTGAGATGCCGCTGGCCGTAGTCAAATATCAGGCATTCACATCTGTAACCTTTTTTCTTAGCCAAAAATAACGTTACTGCTGAATCTAAACCGCCAGATAATAAGACAACCGCTCGACGCATAAAACAAAACCTTCTATTCCTCGTATGCAGCGCAGCTATTGTCACTCTCCCAGACCGTAACCGACTCGACTTCTACTCTCTGCGCTTTAAGCCTATCATAAATATATTTAGCCATATTCTCGGATGTAGGATTATATTTTTTAAAATAGGGAATTTTATTCAAATATTTATGATCTAACTTCTCTAAAACATTGTTTAATTTTTTCTTCAGGTATTGAAAATCCATCACCATCCCGATCTTGTCCAATCTCTCATTTAGTGATCTGACCTCCACTTTCCAATTGTGGCCGTGCAATTCTTCACATTTACCTTTATGTCCTCTGAGGTTATGCGCAGAACTAAAACTTGCTATTACCTTTATGCTATACATAAGTGAGTGCACAATTTATGCCTGCCTGCCGGCAGGCAAGGAACAATGTGAACATAAGTTGTGTCTTCATTTCACCTTCTTTACGTTCACTAATGGCCCGCCTAAGAATCTGCGTGCAAGGCCGTTAAACCATTCAGGATTATCGCTGACGTAAAACTTATGCCTGCCGCGATTACGGCGATGCCCGTTTAACTCACTCTCAACGCTCAAGATTTTTTTTACCTCAATCGCGACCTGTTTGGCAGAATCTATTAATGTCACGCCACGACCCAAAACCTTTTTTATCACCGGCTTCAGTAACGGATAATGCGTACAGCCCAAAATCACCGTATCTACATGAGCGTCTTTTAACGGTTTAAGATAAGTCTTCGCCACATCCATCACCACTTTACCGGAAAGCCATCCCTCCTCCACAAACGGCACGAATAATGGACAAGCCAGGGCAACTACTTCAATTTCCGGGTTAAAGTGTTTAATCTCATTCTCGTAAGCACGGCTCTTTATAGTGCCTTTGGTACCGATCACACCGATACGCCTGTTGCGCGTGGCATAAACCGCCTCTCTCACTCCCGGAGTGATCACTCCGATAATCGGCACTTTAAAGTGACTTTTGATTGCCGGCAATGCAACACTTGAGGAAGTATTGCATGCAACACAGATCAATTTTACTTTATGCTTTAATAAAAACAGGGTATTCTCAATTGAAAAACGGATCACCGTCTCCTTTGATTTTATTCCGTAAGGAACGCGGGCAGTATCGCCGAAGTAAACAATATCTTCAAAGGGAAGTTCGCGAATCAATTCTTTGACAACGGTAAGGCCCCCGACCCCTGAGTCAAAAACTCCTATTGGCTTTGTCATCTCCTGGCTGCCTCCATGATCAACGTATCCCGGGCATATTCCCAGACCCCCTCTTTAATAGATTCAGCTATCTTCTGCCGGTAATAACTATTTTGTAGTTTGCGCTCCTCCTCAGAATTTGAAAGGAAGCCGGTTTCGATTAAAACCGCCGGCATGCGCACACCCTTTAAAACCTGAAAACGCGCTTCTTTTATCCCTAAAATCTTTACGCCTAAGTTTTTCTTGGTTACCCGGCATATAGAATGTGCTAACTCTATAGATTCACCACGGCAGGAAGTAAATACCATATCCCAGAGTATCGCCTTTAAGTCCGCGGAATCACTGGCAAAACTACTCATCTCTAAATCTAATACTGCTTTCTCCACCGCCTGATGAGCGCGCTTTGCATCACCTACATCCGGCGATACGTAATAAACCTCAAACCCGTTTAACTTCGCTACATGGTTGGCATTAGAGTGGATGCTGATAAAAAGATCGGCTGCCGATTCATTTGCTATTGCCACTCTATCAGCAAGAGGAACAAATTTATCTGAACTTCTAGTCATCACTACCTCTATCCCCTCGGACTTTAAAAGCTTACTTAAGCGTTTAGCGATATCCAGATTAATTTCTTTCTCCTTTATCTCACTTATCCTGCCGATTGCTCCGGGGTCTTTTCCTCCGTGCCCAGGATCAATCACTACTTTCTGAACTTGCGTTGAAGCAAAACCAGCATCTTCTGCGCTAGCGGCAACTTTAAATAAACTATCTATGATCTGCTGCTTAAAAATAAGCGGAACCACCACTGCGCCCTGATAAGTATCTACGGGATATTTTATTCGCTGTGAAGCGCCGTCAACAATCACCAATTTTTCTCCGATCATCAGATTTATTTTATGCCTGCCTTTGCTTAAGACAATCCTTCTGCTAATCGTATCGTATTCGCACTTCAGGCCAAACTGATTACAAAGGTCAACTAACGACAGATAAGATACTCCCCGGATTCTATAAGTAGGCAGTGCCTCTCTCCTGGGAACGCTGGCACAACCAGTAATAAAAAAAATAATAAATATACAAAAAAGTAACCTTTTATTTTTCATAAAATTTGCGAGTCGAGTG
>JAHIZC010000077.1 GCA_018814745.1 Candidatus Omnitrophota bacterium | reverse complement strand
TAATATGCCGGAAGCAAGATTGTCCAGGGAGGCAGAGATCTGTTATTCTACCCTCGCCTGTGTGACTGATTTTGACTGTTGGCATCCGGAGCATGAATCCGTGACCATAGAAATGGTGATTGAGAACCTTAGCAAAAATGTAGATAACGCCAAAAAGATACTCTCTGCGTTAATCAGAAATATACCGGCAGCTAGAAATTGCTCTTGTGTCGATGCTCTTAAATATGCGATTATAACCGATAAGAATTCGATACCGGTTTCTACTAAAAAGAAACTAGATATTATAATTGGAAAATATATTAGTTAAATTTAAACAAATGGAATATAAAAAAACTTTAAATCTTCCAAAAACAGAATTTCCGATGAAGGCTAATTTGCCTGCGAGAGAGCCGGCTCTACTGAAAGATTGGCTGAAGCAGGATATTTATAAACTTATCCGCAAGCAGTCTAAGCAAAAGCCTCTCTATATTCTGCATGATGGGCCACCCTATGCAAACGGAGATATCCATTTAGGCCATGTCTTAAATAAGACCCTTAAGGATATAGTGGTAAAATACCGGACTATGCAGGGTTTTGATTCTCCTTTCGTGCCCGGGTGGGATTGTCACGGCCTGCCGGTCGAGCATCAACTTTTTAAAGAATTAGGGATTAATAAATATCAGATCAATCAGTCTGAATTTCGCAAGAAAGCTTACCAGTATGCATTGAGGTTCGTAGGAATACAGAAAGAACAATTCAAGAGATTGGGGGTATTCGGTGATTGGGAGAATCCGTATCTGACTTTAGATTCCTCTTATGAAGAGGCGATAGTAAGGTCATTTGGTGCGCTATCTAAAAATAATTTTCTCTATCGCGGATTGAAACCGGTTAACTGGTGCTTTGTCTGCGAGACTGCCCTGGCTGAGGCAGAGGTTGAATACGAAAATCATATTTCATCCTCAATATATGTTAAATTTCAAGTGGATCCTCGATCCTCGATCCTCGATCCTGGTTCTGACGAGAATCAAGCATCTAGTATCGAGCATCCAGCATTTTTGGTGATTTGGACGACTACTCCCTGGACATTGATTGCCAATGTTGCGGTTGCTGTGCATCCAAATTTTACCTATTCCTATATTAAGACGGAAAAGGGTAATTTGATTTTAGCCAAAGATCTATTAGCACAGGCTGTATCTGCAATCGGCATTGAGAAATATGAATTGATCAAAGAGATCAAGGGTATAGATCTTGAGGGAATAAATTATCTTCATCCTTTTGGATTGAGAAAGGGAAAGGTAGTTAGTGCTGATTACGTCTCCAAGGAAGAGGGGAGCGGCCTGGTGCATACTGCCCCCGGACACGGAAATGAAGATTATCTCACCGGTTTAAAATATAAACTAGAAATCGTTATGCCGGTAGACTCAAAGGGTAAATTTGATTCTAGCGCCGGAGAGTTTCAGGGAGTGAATGTGCTTGAGGCGAATAAGGCGATTATTGAAAAACTTAAAAAAAATAATTCTTTGCTTCTAGATTTCGAACTAAAGCATTCTTATCCGCATTGCTGGAGGTGTAGGAACCCGGTGATATTCCGGGCTACAAAGCAGTGGTTTTTAAAGATTGACCATAATGATTTACGCAAGAAGGTGCTGGAGGCGGCGAAAAAGAAAGTAAAGTGGGTTCCTGCATCGGGCGAGGAGAGGATTACATCGATGGTCGAAGAGAGGCCGGATTGGTGCCTTTCCCGTCAGCGATATTGGGGTGTACCTATCCCGGCTCTAGTCTGCGATAAATGCAAGGAGGAGGTCTTAGACCCGAGGGTAATAGAGAAGTTTGCTGATTTTGTTACCGCTGAAGGTACGGATAGTTGGTTTAAGCGGGAGGTGAAAGATTTTATCCCTGATGATTTTAAATGTCTGAGTTGTAAAAATGACCACTTTATCAAAGGATCTGATATTTTAGATGTCTGGTTTGATTCCGGAGTGAGCCATCAGGCAGTATTAAAAAAAAGAGGAGACCTGGGCAGGAAGATTCCCTGCGCCTTGTATCTGGAGGGTTCAGACCAGCATCGAGGGTGGTTTCAGTCTTCATTGATCACTGCGATGGGTATAGACGGAATTCCTCCTTTTGAGAGTGTACTTACTCATGGTTTTGTAGTTGACGGAAAGGGAAGGAAGATGTCAAAGTCTTTGGGCAATGTGATATCTCCGCTTGAGGTGATTAAGGATTACGGAGCTGATATATTAAGGCTATGGGTCGCCTCCAGTGATTATAATGAAGATATCCGTATATCTGACTTGATTATTTCCCGGCTCTCTGAAGCATACCGTAAGATCAGGAACACCCTAAGATTCAGCTTAAGCAACCTTTATGATTTTAATCCCCGAGAACAGAAAATAGAATATAGCAAGCTTAAGAAAATAGACCGAAGGATATTGGTTAGATTACAGCAGATGATCAAGTCGGTGACTGAGGCTTACGAAAATTTCCATTTTCATAAGGCCTATAAGAATATTTATGATTTTTGTAACGAAGATCTCTCGATGTATTATCTGGATATGGTCAAAGGGAGGCTTTATACATCTGCTGCGGATTCTCTCCAGAGGCGTGCGGCGCAGACAGCGATCTATGAAGTTGTAACTGTTTTGGTCAGATTGATGGCTCCGATCTTAACATTTACATCCGAAGAAACATATAAACATTTGCCGGTTGAAGAAAAAGTATCTCATTCCAGCGTCCATCTTTTGGAGTGGCCAAAAGTTGATCCTGCCGTAGCCGGAGATAAGATCGACACTGAATTAGAGCCGATCTTTGAGTTGATTCCTGAGATCTCGAAACTGCTGGAAGAGGAGCGCGCTTGCGGGAATATCGGGAGTTCCTTTGATGCGCAAATAAACTTGTTGACAAAAGACGATTTTCGGTATAAATATCTATGGAGCCTAGAGGATGATCTTTGCGAAATATTAAAGGTTTCCAAAGTTAATATAGCAAAAGAAGGCAATATTGATGCGGGGGTAAAGAGCGAAAAGTTCCCCGAGATCTCGATTGGAGTCAAGAAAGCGCAAGGTGAGAAATGCCTGCGCTGCTGGAATTACAGCTTGAGCGTGGGTAGTTCAAAAAAGCACCCTTTGATCTGCCAGAGGTGCCTTGAGGCTTTAAGAGAGGAGTAAGCAATTGTCCCGAAAAATGAAAATTAAAAACGAAAAGTGCCGGGATCCCGAAACGACATTAAAGAGAGCGGTAAAATCGGGGAAAAAGAAACTGATTAAAAAAGATTTAGCGGTATTTAAAAAATTGATTTTAAAAAGAAAAGAGTGGATTATCGAGGAGTTAAAACATATAACCGAGGATACCTTAAAGAAATCCCAGAAGGAAGCCTCCGGAGATATCTCCGGCTATACCTACCATATGGCAGATGTTGCTACAGATACCTACGACAGAGAATTTTCTCTGGGGATAGCGGCTAAGGAACGCCAGGTTTTATACGAGTTAGATGACGCTTTGAAAAAGATAGAAGAGGGTACTTTTGGTATTTGCGAAGATTGTAAATGCATTATTGCAAAGAACAGATTAAGAGCAGTTCCTCAGGCCCGCCTTTGCGTCAGGTGCCAGGAAAAGAAGGAAAAAAATAATCTTCCTTAAACGATAATCTATATCATCGTATTCACTATCCTTTCGCTGGATCAATTAACAAAATTCCTGATTACAAAAAATCTAGCGCATCAAGAATCCTTTCCGTTGCTTCGCGGAATTTTTCACTTAACACTCACCCATAATACCGGCGCTGCCTTCGGGATCTTAAAAAATCAAGTACCTTTATTTATCTTTACTTCCCTGTTCGCAGTCTTTTTAATCTATGTGAATATCCGAAAACATAGAGAGGGTAAGCTCTATGGTTTGGCTTTAAGTTTGATTTTAGGGGGGGCTTTGGGTAATCTTATTGATCGGGTGCGCTTAGGATATGTTATAGATTTTCTTGATTTTCGTATCTGGCCGGTTTTTAATTTAGCGGATAGTGCGATAACCATCGGCGCAGTTTTGTTGGGATACTCTATATTAAGAACAAAAAAAGCTTAATTATCAAAGTATCAAGTGTCAAAGTGTCAAAGAAAAACTCTGACACTCTGATACTCTGATACACTGACACTGACTATGTTTCCAGAAATCTGCAGAATCGGGCCGCTAACAGTCTATTCTTACGGGCTAATGTTGGTTGTAGCTTTCATCGTAGCATCAAGCTTAATCAGGATTCAGGCGAGGAAGGAAAGCATTGATGCGGACGTGGCTTTTAATACTTTATTTTTTGCTTTTGTTTCCGGTATCATTGGTGCGCGAGTATTCTATGTGATCGAAAATTTAAAATATTATCTAGTTGATCCTATCGGGATAATCATGCTGCAGCGGGGAGGCCTATCCTGGTTCGGAGGCCTGATCGCCGGTGTTCTGGTTGCAAGTTTGTATATTAGAAAGAAGAAACTGCAAATTTTTAAAGTCCTTGACTTAATTATGCCCTTTGTTGCGTTGGGACAAGCGATCGGCAGGATCGGTTGCCTGCTCAACGGCTGCTGCTACGGTATTCCTTCCAGGTTCGGCATCTATTTTCCGGGGCATGAGAGCCCGCTAGTCCCGACGCAGATATATTCTTCTTTGATCTTACTTTTGATTTTTATTTCGCTAAGATTCCTTCAGGATAGAACGCATAAACAAGGACAGATATTCCTAGCTTATACTTTACTATATTCCAGTGCCAGGTTTTTTATTGAGTTTTGGCGCGCCGAGCATAGGATTATTTTTCTAGGCCTTAATTTATTTCAGATCATCAGTATTTTGATATTTTTCCTTTCTTGCTTCCTTTTCTTTTTAACCTCAAAAGCCAAAAAATAATATGCAGGAATACAGATTAAAAGTCTCGTCAGAAGATTCCGGATGCCGCTTAGACCTTTATCTTTTTAAATATTTTGAAAAGTTGAATCTGGGCTTTTCGCGAACCTACATACAAAGTTTAATCCAGGATGAAAAAGTCAGATTGAATGGGGAGGTGAGGCTGAAGCCTCATTGCAAATTAAAGCATGACGATGAAATTACGGTCTATGTAGAGGAGAAAAAAGAAGAGAGCCTTTTAGCGGAGAACATCCCTTTAGATATTGTCTATGAGGACGAAGACTTGGCGATTATAAATAAACCGATCGGCTTGGTAGTCCATGCAGCACCGGGAAATTATCAGCATACCCTGGTAAATGCTTTATTGTATCATTTTAAGGAGCTTTCTAGTGTCAGTGCCTTAAGGCCGGGAATCGTGCACAGGCTTGATAAGGCTACTTCCGGTTTGATCGTGATCGCCAAGAATAACCAAACGCATCTATCTCTGGCTGCACAATTCGCAGAGCATTCGATTAAGCGTAAATATATAGCTATAGTCAAAGGGAGAATGGAATTCAAGGAGAATGTTATTGAACTCCCTATAGGAAGAGACCCGATTAAAAGGGAACGCATGTCAATAAGTTTTGGCCCGGAGTCCAGGTATGCCAAGACATACTATCGCAGTTTAAAAAGAAAAGAAGATTTCAGTCTCCTGGAATTGGAGCCTTATACCGGAAGGACACACCAGTTAAGGGTGCATCTGGCGCATATCGGACATCCGATCCTAGGGGATAAAAAATACGGTAGGGACAAGAAATTCAGCCGCCTGGCATTACACGCAAAATATCTTGGTTTTATTCATCCTCGGACAAAGAAATTCATCGAGTTCACCAGTGAGATTCCCGAAGAGTTTACTAACTTTTTAGAAAGTACTTGATTTTTGTACCTTTGATGCTATATTAAAGCAAGGGTTAGAGTGCAAATAGGAGGAACATATGAATAGAAGAGCTGGCGCCTCGATAGTACTTCTGACGATACTAGTGATGGTTGCTTTGGCTTTAGCAGGAGGACTTTTTTATTTCTTTCAGGAAGAGCATAAGAAGAATTTAGCCTTACAGGATGAGCTCACCAGGAGTACAACCCAGTATGAGAGGATACGCTCAGAGCTTGAGGAGGCCAAAAAGAAGATATCTGTTTTAACTGATCAGATGAAAGAAACTCAGGGAAAGATCGATACTCTCACCGTTAGCTTGGAAGAGGAGAAATCAGCCAGGATCGAGGCGCAGGCCAAGAAAGAAGAGTTGAGATATGAATTTGATCAACAGAAGAGTTTAAGGATTAATTTAGAGACTAAACTATCTGATTTGCAAGAGGTTATAAAAGATAAGGAAGTGCAGATAAAAGAGTTATCCTCGCAGAAAAGTGAGCTGGAGGAGCAGATGAAAGCTGTTAAACAGTCCGAATCTCAGCGCGTTGAACTAGGCACAATAGTAGTTAGCCCGGAAGAGACTGTTAGCGCTAAGAGTAGGGCGGCAGCAATTGTCAAAGATGTTGCACCGGCAAAAGCTCCCCAGTTTTCCTCAGAGGTATTAGAAGGCAAGGTTTTGGTGGTGAATAAAAATTATAACTTCGTAGTAATAAACCTAGGGATTCAAGATGGCATAACCGTGGGCAGCGAATTTTCGGTCTACCGCAAAAAGCAATTTTTAGGTGATCTGAAAATCGAAAAGGTTCACGATTCTATGTCTGCAGCGGGTTTTCTAACTGATGGTCTGAGCTACAAGCTCAATGAAGGCGATCGGGTCGTTCAAAAGATTAGATGAACCCCGTTAGAAATAGTATTCTAATGGGCAGGACAAGAATTTCTAACGGGGTGAACCCCTTTGTGATAAAACCGATAACAACCCTGAAAGGTGAAGTTTTTCTTTTAGGGGATAAATCAATAGCCCACCGTTCATTAATTATCAGTTCTCTCGCCAAAGGTAAAACCAAGATTAAAAATTTCCCCCGAAATAAAGATTGCCTCCGGACGATTAAAGCATTAAGAAAATTAGGAGTACGGATAACGCAGAAAGCAGATACTATTACTGTATTCGGAAGAGGCATCGGAGGCCTTAAGAAACCTAAGGGTCCGATCTTAGCAGGCGAATCCGGAACGACTTTCAGGTTGATGCTGGGAGTATTAGCAGGGCAAGATTTTCAGGCACGCCTTTTAGCGAGTACGGCTTTATCGTTAAGGCCGATGCTGCGAGTAACACGGCCATTAAGGTTGATGGGGGCAAAGATAAAAGCTCGACGGGAAAAAAGAAAGGGTAGCTTAGAGGAATTCCCGCCGATCACTATCAGGGGAGGCGGATTAAGGGGTATGGTTTATAAATTGCCGGTTGCATCTGCTCAGGTGAAATCAGCGATATTACTAGCCGGACTGTATGCAGCGGGTAATACTGTAGTGATAGAGCCTATTGCAACCCGCGATCACACTGAACGGATGTTGAAGCAGTTCGGAGTTTCTCTCAGGGTAAATAATAAAAAAATATTTCTAAAGAATAACAAGCTTTTGGTTTCGCCTAAAAGTATGAATATTCCCGGAGATATATCTTCTGCCGCATTCTTCATTGTGCTTGCCTCTATATTAGCGAATTCAAAGATCGTGATTAAGAATGTGTCTTTAAATCCATCGCGCTTAGGATTAGTCAGGGTTTTAAAAAGAATGGGTGCGGATATTAGGTTAACGCTTAACAAAAATAAAACTTCGCAATTCGAACCCTGCGGTTCGATTAAGGTAAAGAGCAGTTTATTAAAGGGCATATCAGTAAAGAAGAAGGAGATGCCTTCGCTTATAGATGAACTGCCTATTTTGATGGTAGCAGCTTGCTATGCTGATGGTGTTACGGTTTTAGAGGGCGTAGGAGAGTTACGCTTAAAAGAGACCGACCGCATAAGATCGATGTATCTGAATCTGCGAAAAATGGGCGCTGAGGTAAATGTTGCCAGAGTCAAAGGAGAAGAGAGCATATTGATTCAGGGTAAAACCAGGCTACGAGGTGTTAAAGTCAGAAGCTATCAAGACCACCGTACTGCTATGAGCATGGTTGTTGCCGGGCTTACGGCTTCAGGTGTGAGTTCCCTGGATGGCATCTCTTGTATTAATAAGTCCTTCCCGGAGTTCCTCCAAGTTTTAGATTCCCTAAAGGCTTAAAATATGTAACTTTTTATTTGACAAAGACTTTAATCTCTGCTAAAATCCTTTCTACCTTCCAAAACTGTCCAATAAGGAGACAAGCATGGCAGAATTGCATAATATAGCTAAAAGAGCGGTAAATTATATTTTAGGTCTATTCTCTAATGATATGGGTATAGACCTAGGAACAGCCACTACCCTGGTATTCGTAAAAGGGGAAGGAGTGGTGCTGTGTGAGCCCTCTGTGGTAGCGATTGAGAGGGGCACTTCACATGTTTTAGCTGTTGGTGAAGAAGCCAAGCGTATGTTAGGACGTACTCCCGGGAACATTGTAGCAATCAGGCCGATGAAAGACGGGGTGATTGCTGATTTTGAAATAACCGAAGCAATGTTAAGGTATTTTATCAAGAAAGTACATCACCGCAGAGTTTTAGTCAGGCCGAGGATAGTGATCGCGATCCCTTCGGGGATAACGGAAGTAGAAAAACGTGCGGTAAAGGATTCTGCAGAACGCGCAGGAGCAAGGGAAGTATTTTTAGTGGAAGAGCCGATTGCCGCGGCAATCGGTGTCGGCCTTCCGATACAAGAACCAATCGGTAACATGATCATAGATATCGGCGGGGGTACGACAGAGATCGCGGTGATTTCTTTGGCCGGTATGGTTTTTTCCAAATCAATACGTATTGGCGGCGATGAGATGGATGATGCGATAATCGAATATCTTAAGAAGACCTATAATCTTATGGTGGGAGAGCGTACGGCAGAGGAGCTAAAAATAAAGATCGGTTCTGCTTATCCTCAGGAAGAGGAGATCAGCATGGAAGTCAAGGGGAGGGATTTGGTCGCAGGGCTTCCTAAGACAGTAACTATAACTTCAGATGAGGTCAGGGATTCTCTGCAGGAACCTTTACGCGCAATATTAGACCTGACTAAGATTTCTCTGGAACGGACCCCTCCGGAATTAGCATCAGACTTAATTGAACACGGCATTGTGATGGCGGGCGGAGGATCATTGCTTAGGGGCCTGGATAAATTAATCTCCGAAGAAACCGGCCTGCCCGTGCATATTGCAGATGATCCGTTGACCGCGGTTGCTAACGGGACCGGCATGGTCCTGCAAGAAATTAAATACCTGAAACGTGTCACCGTTCCGATTAAATCTGAAATGCGCGCGTGAGTCTGCTTTTAAAAAAATTCAAAAAAAAAATTCTTTATGGTTTTTTAATCGGGATATTACTTACCCCGGTTTTCTTTAACCCTGCCTTTAGACACCCATTTCTCTTCGTTTTAAAAAAACCACTCGGTATTTTTACTTTGCTTCGGCGTGAACTGGGAGCAATGATTTATTTTCATCGTAATTTTATCCAGAACGAAAGACTGAAGAAAGAAATAGATCTCTTAAGATTTAAACTGAATAAGCTAGAAGAGCTGTATTTAGAGGAGGGGAGAGTTAGAAATCTAGTTTCTTTTAAGAATGAATCGGATCTCAGATTAATCCTCTCCCGGGTGATCGCACGTTCAGCGGATAGCTGGCATTCAGTAGTATTGATCGATAAGGGAAGCAATCACGCTATCAGGCCGGGGATGTCGGTAATCACTCATTTGGGCCTAGCCGGGCGCGTAGTTGAGGTTAATAAGACAACGAGTAAGATTCGATTAATCAACGATGCGAACATCGGTGTTTCCACTTTAGTCCAACGCAGCAGGCAGGAGGGTTTGATTTCCGGCACATTAGGTAATAGGCTAATCCTGAAGTATTTGGGGAAGAGCCCGGATATCAAGCTAAATGACCGAATCATCACCTCGGGATTAAATCAAACATATCCTAAAGGAATTTTGATCGGTACTGTGATCGATATCCGTGAAGACTTTTCAGCTACCAGTATTTACGCAATAGTCGAGCCAGCCGTCGATCTCTCCAAGATCGAGGAAGTTCTAATCGTAGTTCCATGAATAAAATCAAATTTTTTGCCTTGATCATCGGTTTAGCATTAATCCAGTTGATATTCATGGAATATTTTAAGTTCTTCGGTGTTGCTGCGGATCTGCTGCTGATCAGTGTTGTGATAGCGAGCCTTAGCTTTCGATTCAGATCGGCGATGCTGATTGCGGTATTTGCCGGGTTGATCAAAGATGCCTTTGCTGCGGGTTCATTCGGCTTGAATACGCTGCTCTTTCCGTTATGGACTTTCTCTATCTTGAGATTATCGCAAGATATAGACATAGATAACAATATGATTCGTTTAGCCTTGATTTGTATAATTGCTGCTTTACAGAATATAATCTGCGGATCAGTACTGATCTATCTGGGTAAGAGTATTCCAATAGGTGTATTTTTACGTATAGTATTTATCGGGTCAATATATACTACAATAGTTTTTCCCTTAATCTATCGAATAAGTAAGGACATAATTTATGGAGCGAAGCGAGCATAAATTATCTGTCCGAACTTACCCCGCCCTTTTGCTTCGAATCTTTTGCTTCGAAAAGCAAAAGGGCGGGGTTAAACTCGCGCATATAACTTACGTTCATTTGCCTGCCTGCCGACAGGCAGGCATTCCGTAAGTTATGCGCTCATTTAACATGGTTAGGACAAAAATATTCACCTTTTCCTTAATTGCGTTTTTTGTATTATTAATCCTCAGTACTTTTAATCTGGAAGTGCTTCAGGGAAAGAAATACAGAGAACTAAGCAATCTTAATTCTATAAGATTATTGCCCAAGGAAGGTGCTAGAGGAAGGATCATTGACCGCCAAGGTAATATCCTGGTAGATAACAAGCTTTCCTATGACGTAATGATCCTGCCTGAATATTACAACAATCAAAAAAATATTCTTAAAACTGTATCACGGATCATCGGGGTGGATGAGGAAGATTTAAGGGCAAGTTTTAAAAAAAATTTAACTTCTGCCAGTTTACCGGTTAAGATCGCCGATGACGTAGATATTAAAAAGGCGATCGCCTTAGAGGAGGTCAAGCTTGATCTTGCGGGAATAATCATAGAATCCAGTCCTAAAAGATACTATCCTTATTCGAGGCTTGCCTCTCACGCAATCGGCTACCTTGGTGAAATCGACCACTGGCGCCTGAGGAAACTGGCAGATTACGGATATAAGAGAAAGGATATCGTGGGTTTCGGCGGAATAGAAGAGAAGTATGATTATTATCTTCGTGAGGAGGATGGGGGTTCTTCGATTGAAGTCGATAATCGCGGCAGGATGGTGCGCATCCTGGGTTTTAAGCCGCCGCAAAAAGGTAAAGATATAGAATCAACCTTGGATTTAAGATTACAGAAAATTGCAGAAGAGAAGATAAATGGCCGAACCGGCAGTGTAGTCATAATCGATCCTCAAAGCGGTGAGATCCTGGCTATGGCCAATTTTCCTGATTTCAATCCTGCACTCTTCAGAGATAAGCGGAGTTCTGCGATTAGTAATCTTTTTGATGATGCCGATGCGCCTTTATTAAATCGGGCGACCGGCGGAGTTTATCCTCCGGGATCAATATTTAAATTAGTGGTGGCAAGTGCAGCGCTGGAGACAGGGAGGCTGGATTTATCCAGGAGATTTTTCTGCTCCGGCAGTCTGGTGGTGGGAAGAAAAAAATTCAAATGTTGGAATGACCATGGGTCGCAGGATATTATTTCTGCTATAGCTAATTCCTGTAATGTCTTTTTTTATAATATCGGCCTTTTGGCCGGGCCCAAAAAAATTTATGATTATGCGCTCAAATTCGGGTTGAGCAAAAAATCTTCCTCCGATCTGCCGTACGAAGCAGGCGGATTTATTCCTTCGCCTTTATGGAGGAAATTTTATAAATTTAGAAAATGGTATGCCGGAGATACCGCAAATATGAGTATCGGCCAGGGCGAGGTTTTGGCCACACCTTTACAGATAGCGAGGATCATGGCAATTTTCGCTAACGGAGGCAGACTGGTTACTCCTTATATAGTCAAAGCTATAGATGGTAGGAGTATTGTGCGCTATCAGAGAAAAATAAAAAATCTTTCATTAAAGAAGATGACGCTTGATGCGATCGGTGAAGGATTAAGGCGGGTAGTTTCTGATCCGGAAGGAACGGCTAATGTTTTATCGAGCCTGCCAATTGCTGTCGCCGGAAAGACCGGTACTGCCCAGGCCCCTCCGGGTACAGCACATGGATGGTTTGTCGGTTTTTTTCCTTTCGAAGAGCCTAAGTATGTTATCTGTGTATTTCTTGAACGGGGTGGGCACGGTTACTCTTCGGCTGTTCTGGCCAAAGAGATAATTCAGGAGATGATCGCAAAGGAGTTGATTTAATAGATGAGAGATTCATTTTTAGTTATCTTAATCATTTCTATTTTGATTGCCTCACTCGGCGTACTGACGATATACAGTAGTACGCATCAGAAGGAGGGGGAGTTCTGGAAAACGATCTATCAACGGCAAATCCTCTGGGTGATCCTGGGCCTGGTTTTATTCCTGGGGTTCTCTCATCTCAGCTACCGCAGATTATGGGATTGGACTTATTTCTTATATGGAGTTTCGATATTTCTTCTTTGTCTGGTGATTGCCCTCGGGGTTGCGCGTTTAGGGGCGCAGAGGTGGTTGAAGATCGTCTGGTTTCAGATCCAGCCTTCAGAGTTTGCGAAATTGATCATGGTAGTGTTTTTAGCAAGGTATTTTAGCAGAAAGTCGGTGGATGATATTTCTCTGCTCTCTACTAAATTCGGCATATTCCGCGGATTAATCCTGCCTTTTTTATTTGTCGCTATCCCTGCCGTTTTGATAGTAGAACAACCGCATTTAGGAAGCGCTGTATTGTTATTTTTAATATTCATCTCTTTTCTCTATTTGACCGGCGTGAAACTGAGATATATTGTGATTTTGTTTTTAATCGCTGTTCTGGTGTTGCCGGTTGTCTGGGGAGCCTTACATGGTTACCAAAAAGAACGGTTACTTGTATTTATGAACCCGAACATCGATCCTCTGGGAGCCGGTTATACGATCATTCACTCTAAGATCGCCATTGGTTCAGGCGGGCTATTCGGTAAGGGATGGCTCTCCGGTACCCAAAGCCAGCTGCGTTTTTTACCCGAGGCTCATACTGATTTTATATTTGCCGCTTTTGCCGAGGAGTGGGGTTTTCTGGGGAGCTGTATACTTCTCGTGCTTTATTCTCTATTGATCAGGCAGGCGATTGTGATTGCGCAAAGAACCCGCGATCATTTCGGGAAACTCTTGGCTTTCGGTATCGGCTTGATGCTGACACTGCAGATTTTTGTGAACATGGCAATGAACTTAGGAATGGTTCCGGTAGTGGGCTTGCCTTTACCGTTGATGAGCTACGGAGGATCTTCGATGTTGATAACTTTTATCTCACTGGGTATATTAGTAAGTATTGATAGGAGGAGATCAGTTTTTTAAATGAGCACTTGACTTATGGAGCATGGGATGCGACATAAGCCAATGTGCGAATTTATCCCGAAGCGTGCGCAGTACTTTTCGCAGAAAAGTACAAGCGTTCACGCAAGGGATAGTGCCTATGGACGAAGATATCTTATTACAAGTTAATAAGCCTGCCCGTTATATAGGGAAGGAGTGGAATCTGCCCGAAAAAAACTTCGAGGCAGCAGAGATTAGATTCGCTCTCTGTTTTGCCGATCTTTATGAGATCGGGATGAGTAATCTGGGATTACGCATCATCTATAGTATATTAAACAATATGCCGGATGTATGTTGTGAAAGGTTTTTCTCCTGTAATCAGGACATGGAGAAGATCCTGCGCAATAGGAAGTTAGAAATTTTTTCTCTGGAATCAAAGAGGGCTTTAAGAGAGTTTGATCTGGTTGGTTTTTCCTTAGCCAGTGAACTTAATTACACCAATGTCTTGAATATTTTAGACCTGGGATCAGTTCCCCTGAGGGCGTCTTTACGCGATCATCGCCATCCTTTAGTTATCGGAGGCGGCCCCTGTTCGTTGAATCCGGAGCCTTTGTCTGAGTTCTTTGATATTTTTGTGATCGGAGAGGCAGAGGAGGCGATAGTAGAGGTGATCGATGTTTACCGAAAGTATAAAGAAAAATATAAAAATGCCTCAATCAGCAAGCCGGAATTATTAAATATATTTTCAGAGATCAAAGGGGTGTATGCACCTTCACTTTATGAAGTGCATTATGATTCCCGGGGCAAAATCAAAGAATTCAAACCAAAGGCCAAGGGAATAAAGCAGAGGGTAGAGAAGCGCATTGTCCTGGATTTGAATAATTCATTCTTTCCTGTAGATTGGCTGGTGCCCTATGTACAGATAGTCCACGACCGCGTTTCCCTGGAAGTGATGCGGGGATGTCCTAACCGATGCCGCTTCTGCCAGGCAAGGTCTCAATATTTTCCCTTCAGGCAGAGGGATCCGGATAATCTCCTAAATTTAGCAAAGGAAACACAGCGGCGCACAGGTTACGAAGAGATCGCTTTGACCGGATTGTCGGTAAGCGATTACAGCGGTATTGAAAAACTCCTCTCGCAGTTGATAGATCTTTTTAAAGAAAAGGCCATAGGCATATCTCTGCCTTCCTTAAAGGCAAAGGCTTATGTGGGGCATCTTTCTTCTTTGATTGCCAGCATCAGGAAGACCGGCCTGACCTTTGCTCCTGAGGCAGGTTCCCGGAGGCTGCGGGATATTTTGGGTAAGGATTTCAGCGAGGAGGTTTTTTTTCAATCTCTAGAAAGATCTTATCGATCAGGCTACCGGCATGTAAAATTATATTTTATGATCGGCCTTCCTTCTGAGGAATATGCGGATCTGGATGCGATAATAGATTTTTCGCTGCGTACCTCTGATTTAAAAAGAGAGATCAACCGTGCTCCGGCAGAGGTAAAGATCAGTATCAATCCGCTGGTTCCCCGGCCGCATACTCCTTTACAGTGGTTTTCTATGGAGAATATTAAAGAGCTTAAACTAAAAGAGGATTATCTAAGAAAAAGGACAAGGTCTGGGAGATTAAAATTGAGCATTCATGATCCGAGGATGAGTTTTCTGGAAGGTGTACTTTCCAGGGGAGATAGAAGGTTAAGCGAAGTGATATTACGCGCCTTCAGGAATGGCGCAAGATTCGATGCCTGGAATGACCAGTTTTGTTTTGATAAATGGCTCCTGGCTTTTGAGGAAT
>JAHIZC010000076.1 GCA_018814745.1 Candidatus Omnitrophota bacterium | reverse complement strand
TATTATAACCCGCATATAAAAATAGATTTAAAATCTCTTAAAAAACCTAAGGAGAAAAAAATGTTTAAGTATCCTGCCGCTAGAAACAATTCACTTTTCAAATCAATCGTTATCATTCTTCCCTTAATTCTTACCTCTTTACTTTTCGGATGTACTCCAAAAGAGAACACCGGAAAACCTGTCATTACCGTATGGCACTGGATGACTGACCGGGAAGCAACTTTTAAAGAACTGGCAGAGAAATATGAAGCTGAAACCGGTGTAGAAGTAATCTTTGAACTCTATGCTCCTTCAGATGCCTACAGCCAGAAGGTTCGTGCAGCTGCTCAGGGGCAAAATTTACCGGATATTTTCGGAATATTAGGAGAAAAAAGAGATTTTGCCGCTTTTATTAAGGCAGGACATATTTTGGATTTGACTCCTTATATGCAGGAGGATCAGCCTGCTTGGCAGGATAGCTTTTTTAGCAAGGCTCTCTCGGTAAATGAATTTAGAGAGGGTAACAGCTATGGTGTTGAGGCGGGAATTTATGGTGTCCCTATAGACGTAATGACTATCCAGATGGTTTATAATAAATCTCTGTTAAAAAAGCTAGGAGTCAACCCTCCGGATACTTTCGCAGAATTTCTCCAGATAGGCAATAAAATCAAAGCAGCCGGGATGCAGGGGTTTGTTTCCGGGTGGGGGGAATTGTGGATGATCGATTGTTTTGCCAATAATTACGCATTCAACATTATGGGGGAAGAGAAAGTCCTGGCAACGATAAGAGGGGAAGTTCCCTATACTGACCCTGATTGGATAAAGGTGTTGAACATTTTTAAAGATATGCGCGAATCGGGAATTTTAGCAACCGGATTGATTACGATGGTAAATAAGACCGCAGAGCAGTTATTCGCAAACGAGCAGGCAGTATTTGCTTTTAACGGGGCCTGGGGCGTTAATGTCTATAATAATATGAACCCGGATTTAGATTATGGCGCAATGCTGCCGCCTAAGATATCTAATGATTATCCTATGGCAATATGGGGCGGTGCGGGTTCTTCTTTTATGGCCAATGCCCGTTCCGGCAATAAAGAAGAGACGGTTAAATTCTTGAAGTGGCTCAGCAATAGCGAACAGCAGGCTTATTTTTCACAGGTTACTAAAAATTTGCCGGCTAATAAGTTAAGCTTGACCAGAATCCCTAAGATTTTAGCCCAATTCTCCAGCTCGATGGATAATGCTACACATCCTAATGTCTGGGGGGTCTCTGAATTTTCTCCGGTAATCGAGGCCTGGGACCAAGGGATACAGAGTATTATTCTCGGAGAGAAAACTCCGGAAGAAGTGGCGGCCAAGGCACAGAAGATTAAGGAACGGGAATTAGCCAAGAAAAGAGAGTAATGAATTTAGAAAAAGCCAAAGATACTTTTGAAAATTATATTTTTGTTTTACCGGCCGTAGGGATCTTTGTGATATTTTATGTAATTCCTTTCTTCTGGGTTTTTCAGTTGAGTTTTCACGAGTGGGACGGGATACTTCCTACTAAGATTTTTGTTGCCCTGGGTAATTTCAAAGAAATATTTAGTCAGGATAGTAATTGGTGGCAGGCAATCCGTAATGCCGGATATATTACTTTAATCGCCCTGACTTTTCAGAATATACTAGCCTTTTTGTTGGCCTGGGCCTGCGACCGCGAGATTAGATTAAAGAATTTTTACCGGGTGATATTTTTCATACCGCCGGTTTTATCAGAGATAGTCGTAGGTATGGCCTGGCGGTTTATTATCAATGATGTAGGCGGCGCTAATCTGATTAATCGGATGTTGATAGGTATTGGTTTTCCTCAGCTGGTGAATAATTGGTTATCTGACCCAAAGACTGCCTTGACTACAGTAGCACTGGTACATTCCTGGAAGGGTTTTGGCTGGGGATTTTTGATATTCCTGGCAGGCTTACAAACTATACCCAGGCAGCTTTATGAAGCTGCGTACGTAGACGGCGCAAGCGCCTGGCAGACTTTTAAGAATGTAACTATACCTTTAATGATCCCGGTTGCGGTATTGGTCTCGATCCTCACGATATTAGGAACTATGCAGGCATTTGCTTTAATTATTGGTTTAGTGGGAGGAGAGTTAGCCGGGCATACCTCTGTTCCGGTTTTAAGGATTCTAGCGTCAATGCGCGGTTCTTCAAGATTTGGTTATGCCTGTGCACAAGGCCTTACTTTTGGAATGATCCTGGTAGCAATCTCGTTTATTCAGTATCGCTTCTCGAAAAAATATAGGCAGGATTAGCCTGTTTAGTCCGTTAAAAATATGAAAAGTGTTATTTATTACAAAACAAAAAAAATAACTTCAAATATACTAATACATATATTGCTTATTAGTGTGGCGGTAACCTGTCTTTATCCTTTATTATGGATGGTTTCATCAAGCCTGAAAACCCAGGAGACAATATTCAGCAGTATTTCTCTGATTCCCAGTGAGTTTCATTTTCAGAATTATATTCTTGCTTGGCAGGAGGGAGGCTTCGGCCGTCACTTCTTAAATAGCGTATTGTATACGACCTCCGTAGTCATCGGTATAGTCCTGGTTTCCTCGATGGCTGCTTATTCATTCTCGCGTTTTCGTTTTCCGGGAAGGAATGTAATGTTCATTATGTTCATGGCAGCGATGATGATACCTATCCCGGGAAGTTTCGTTGCTTTATATGTTCTACTGAATAAGCTGCATTTGAGGAATACACCGATTGGGTATATTTTGTGTATGATTAATGTAGGGTTATCAACGAGTATATTTTTATTGAAGACATTCTTTGACAAG
>JAHIZC010000075.1 GCA_018814745.1 Candidatus Omnitrophota bacterium | reverse complement strand
TATAAGGAAGCGCTTTCTTAAACAGAAAACTAACTCAAAATAAAGGGGACGGTTCTATTTTTTGCCGAGTTTTATAGCCAGAACGCCAGAAAAAAAATAGAACCATCCCCTGTTTTAAAGGAGGAGCTTTACGGCAACGATTCAGTCGCCAGGGAACGGAGACTCTAGCCCCTCCTCTTTAGAATGGACATTTTAAAGAGCGAAAATCCAGATTGGACATTTTAAAATCCCTTAAGAAAATCTCCTTGCATAAATTGCAACATTATAGGCCCGCCTACCACAATCGCAATTACTGGCAATATACAAAATATTAAAGGAATAAGCATTTTTAGGGGTGCTTTAATGGCAATTCTCTCTCCCCTGACAAAGCGTTGGTTAAGGGACTCCTCTGCAAGTATACTAAAAGCCTCTGCAACAGGAGTTCCCATCTTCTCTGCCTGCACCAGTGTCTGGACAAAAGAGGATATCTCAATCATATTGAGCCGCTTTGACATATCCTTTAGTGTCTGAACGCGGGGCTTACCCCATTTTATCTGCTCCAACACCAATGCTAATTCTTCAATCATAGGGCTATTAGGAGTTTTTTCAATGATCCATTTTACTGCAGTGGTAAAGTCAAGCCCTGCCTCAACACATAATCCTAATAAATCCATTGTCTCAGGAAGAGAGTGTATAATTGCATTTTTACGCCGTGCGATCCTGTAATTAAGCCAGGAGTCCGGAATTATGTAGCCGACAAAAAACGCTGCTAATATTATTATGGGCTCTACATTTTTTATTATGGTGGCAGCGGCAATAGCCAATGCTATGGCCAGGATTAATTTTACACTGAAGAATTCAAGGCTGGATATATGTAAATGCCCGGCATCTAATTTGTCCCTTAATTTCGGGCCAATCCTGAGCTTCTGCATCAGGGTCCTGCTGAAGGGAAACAGCATTAACAAAATTGACTGGATTCTGGCTCTTTTTAATTCCGGCCTTTCCTGAGGAAGCTCAACCCGCACGTGCCTTGAAATAAAGAGGTCGGCTAATCCCCAGACAAACAGCGCTACACCTGCTAAGAAAATTATATAAATAATCATCTCCATCGCTATAACCTCAACTTGCTAAATTTATAAATTAAAAATAATCCCACTATCTGCAAGCCCGCTGCCCCTATAATAAGCATCCTGCCTATTTCAGAATTCAACATAATATCAAAATGGCGCCGATTAAAAGTTATCACCCACCAAATAAACACAAATGGCAAAATCGACATCACTATACCCTGCAGTTTTCCCTGCAAAGTCAAGGTCTTTATATTCTCTTTGAGCCTGCGGTTCTTCCTTATGCTGGTGGCAAGCCGGTTAAATATTTTGGTAATGTCCCCCCCGGTCTCCTCTGCCACCAGAATTGAGCTGATCAGCATGGTCAATTCTTCGGAATACATCCGGGTATTCAGCTGGCGTAAACTCGCTTCCAAGCTCATGCCCATCTTAACCTCTTTTACCACCCAGCCAAACTCCTGAGAAAGCGGCGCAGGAGAATCTTCCACCATTACCTCTAATGACTGTAAAAAGCTTAAGCCTGCCTTAAGCGAACCAGACAATATTAACAGGCCGTCCAAAAGCTGCTCCTCGAACTTACCCTTGCGCCTTTTCTCCCAGACCCTGACAAAAATATTTGGTAGAGTAAGCCCAACCCCTAAGCCAATAAGCGCTCCTAATAAACCATGAAATAACAAAAAACCTGTTATTGCTAAGGCTATGGGCACCAGGGTAAAAATCATGGCAATCTTTTTTTTCTCCAACTCAAAGAATAAATTCTCTAATTTTCTGGAGACCTCTGAGGTCCTTTGCTGATGAATTACCCTGAATTTATCAAAGGCTGTGGGCACCACAACATAGGTAATTGACATCACCGAGGAAAAAATTAAAAGAATTATTAATAGCAATAACATAATTTACTCCTTAGATTATTCTCCTACATAGTACTGCCGTCCAAAGCCAAAAGTATCTCCTACCTGCCGCCACTGGCTGCTTGCAGCCCGTTTGATGTATATGGACATTCCGATTATAGCTGCAATAATTGCGGTAATAAAAATAGTGTATTCCACAATTGAAACCCCTTTTCTTAAATTAACCACCTAAGCCCTCCCACTGAATAGCGCTAATCTTCCTTTTTCCATCAGCTGGTATAGATATAGCAAATAGCAGGGTTTTTCCCAGATAATCTGCTGCCACCACCACCCCTGAAGCAGTTTGTTTATGGATACGCCAGGAAGAAAACCCCGCATATCTTCCGCCAACCTCCTTAAAGCCAAAGGCAAAGCTGTTAATAAAGGTCTTGCGGTATTTTGCGCGCTCAAGTTCCGGGTATTCCAAGTAGGTCTTGCCCACATCTATATCCAGACCTTTAAAATTCTCCCAATCAATATATTTCTGCATTGCCTGGTCTCCCTGGATTAACCCCTTAAACACGTAGCGGCAGAAATCTAGATCGTTTTTCTTGCCGGAAGAAAAAATAAGAATAACCGCTACCGCAAAAATTAAAACTACTCCTAAAATTATTAAATGTTCTTTTTTCATCTTTAAAATATTATACATAATTATACCTCCTTCTAATCAGGCTACTCTCCATCAAAAAGTTCTCCAGGTTCACCCACTGAATCAAGCCCTACATCATAAGCCCGATAATGGGCCCTGGCTTTCCTGGTTATGATCATATCATTATACAACGGATTCCATTGAAGGCCAAGGTCATGCTTTCCCGTAGAGCTAACCGACAATACACCCGGGTCTCTGCGGGTGATCTTTACCCAGGCATTTTTTTCATCCGGATACTTAACTTCCAGGCATTTCTTATTCACCAGCCAATTTCCGTATTTTGTTCTTTTTATCTCAGGGAAGAGAAATTTCCCCACCTTAACACTAATCGAATGTTTTTGGCCTTGTTTATCCTCCCATTCATAGGTTCTTACTCCTCCGCCGTCCTTTGCGTAGCCTGCTGCATTATGGCAGCCGGTAAAATGCTGATAAAAAGTATCTAATTCCCAGAGGAAGTTGGTTAAGCTGTCAAATTGCTCCAGTAGAAGCTCCGAAACCTCTTTAAATTCATCGTCTAGATCTGCATCTGTGGTGGCTATATCATTAACTCCCTCGCTAAACATCTTATCACTCAAGTTGTCGAGCTGTCCACTCAAATCATCTAAGGCATCTAGAAACTTAGCTGGAGATAAACAGGGTATCTTTTGTATGGGATAGGTGCCGAGATGCTCACTTGGCCACCAATCTTCCAAACACAAATAACTATCTGTTCTATCTGTGGTTATCGGGCCTCCAACAACATCTTCTTTAGTCACGCATACTTCAATAACCTTGTCAATAAACTCATCCCCATCAACTAGGGGGTCTTCGTCAGGATTGGGAACCTGGATTGTCTCATTATGACAACATCTACAATCAGCTTCCCAAGTAAATGTAACCTCAAGCCGGGCTGGATAACGCGAGTGTACGCCGATGGCGCCACCACTGCTGTAATCATATCCAGGCTTTATGCATACTTTCTGAATAACAATATCTAAACTTGAAGGTAGAAATGAACACCTCTCCCACTCCCCATTCACTCTTTGCCGTACCGGCCCACAGGGATTGCTTACATGTTTAGAAAAATTGTTTTTAATATCTTGCTCTAAATTACTCACAGTCCATCGTAAATCGCTTATCGCGCTCTGGATTTCTGTAATTCTACTGGTAGTTGCTTTGCATATATAATTAGGATAAAAATAACGGTCAGAGTCT
>JAHIZC010000074.1 GCA_018814745.1 Candidatus Omnitrophota bacterium | reverse complement strand
CTCGGAGATAAGTGGGCAATTACAGGTGACTTTGAATATGAGACACTGGGATCGGAGATCGAAGATTCTCCTATCGTTGATGAGAGTGATGACTTTACCACCGTGGCCGGCTTAGTCTATAGATTTTAGTCCATATTTAATAGGGCTTCACAAAATTCGCTCTTTTAAAGGTTAGGAATGAAAGATTTAACAAAACGAACCTTGTTTTTATGGCCGGTTTTAACGGCAGCCAAGGCAATGGCTAAGACTGTGATATGGGCAATGGTGCAGATGTTACGAGTGGCATTAAGCCCTACTACAGATGGTCGCTGCATTAATATGCTTAAAAGCCGAGAGAATATCCTCTCGGTTGAGCTGCGAAGGTTATACAGCTTTTTGAAAGTTTGTGATCCGTAATCGATATTCTGTCTGATGGATGTATCCACGTCTATTCTTAGATTGGTAGTGCAGCCATATCGATTACTGAAGAACTTGGGATGGTTCCAGGGACAGAACCATCCGACTTTACGGGCAAACTTCTTGCCTGCTTTAATAGGGCAGACGAATTTATGTCTCACTCGATTTTGTTCTTTGTCATAGAATTTACCTTTAGATACCATCTCAAAACCGGCAACGCAGGTAGGTATGCCTTTACGTGATAGCCTTATATTTGGGTCTTTAGAACGCCTGGGATTCTTAGGTATTACAGGTTTTGCTTTTAGCCCCTTAACGATAAATTCGATGATGTTGTAAGAGTCAAAAGCAGAGTCACCCAGCACAGCGTCTATAGGCAGCCTAAAAACCTTTTTGACGTACTTAAGCTGCGGAATAATTAGATGCTGCTCATAAATATTGGCGGGTTCTGTAATCTCGGCTATGGGTAATTCCGTAACAGCGTCGTTTAAAATAAAGTTGCGGTATCCCCAGAAAAATTGAACCTTTTTCTTATCGGGAAATACTGCGTATGCGCTTAGTCGGGCATCGGGATCGCCTTTAGGTATTCTGGCCTTATCGAACCGATTGGGTACGTTAGTTTTTAGGTTATTTTCTTTGACATTGGCTTTAATGGGACAAGAATCAGCTGATATGTATCGGCCATTAATTTGGCTTAAGCCAATAAGCTCTTTTGCCAAATTTTCTCGGGTTACCTGAAAGATTTGATTAGGCGTATCTTTTAAAAATGATGAGAATCGTTCTATGGAAGGAAAGGAACTAAAGCCGCAGATTTGCGCAACTTGGGGATAGTTTTTGATCTCACGCGTTAGCTCCAGCAGTGTTGGTACGGAACGAAGGTTTTTATATATGAGAGCATTAAGAAGAGCGTATTTGGGATGAGGCGGTCTTCGTTTAGCCTTAAAAGGTTCTTTAGGAAGCTTTAATAGAGAGAAAAGTAGCTCGAATTTTTTGATGTAGTTTTTAGATAGCTCTTTGGTTAATAAGAGATTCGGTTGATACATAAAGGCACCTCCTGAATTTTGTGAAAGGCATGATTTTAGACTGATTTTAGCACGCTAAATTCAGGGGTGGAGGTAAATTCTTATAGACGGAAAAGGCAGTAAAAATAAGAGGTCTTCACAAAATTAGAATTTGACCTCCTCCCCCTCTAAAAGGGACAAAAAATAGTACTTTTGGGGGGAATTGGAGAAGTTCTCCGACGGGAAAATGACAGGAGGGCAAAAAGAAAAGGGGTTTTAGGATTCTCCGACGAGAAAATAATTTTGTGAATGGCACAAAACACTAAGAAAGGAGGATCAGATGGTAAAGACATTAGAAGGAAACCTGATTGCTAAGGGTAGGAAATTCGGTATAATCGCTTCGCGCTTCAATGAGTCGATTACTAAAGAGTTGATCGCCGGCTGTATTGACACTTTAGTAAGACACGGGGTAGAGGAGAATGATCTCGTAGTCACTTGGGTGCCCGGAGCGTTTGAAATACCCTTAATAGCTCAAAAATTGGCGAAATCACGCACTTATGATGCGGTGATTTGTTTGGGTACGGTAATCCGCGGCTCTACCCCGCATTTTGATTATATTGCTTCCGAGGTTGCCAAAGGTATAGCCAAGGTTTCACAGGATACAGGAATACCGGTAGTTTTCGGTGTGATCACTGCTGATACTATTGAGCAGGCAATCGAACGCGCAGGTTCAAAGCAAGGTAACAAAGGCCGCGACGCAGCTCTTTCAGCGATCGAAATGGCGAATCTATTAATCAAAATAAAATAAATCGGATAAACAATGCGAAAAAGAACACGTGCCAGGGAGTTCGCTCTGCAGATTCTTTATCAGATCGATATTACCCATGATCAGCTTGATTCCTCGCTAGATAATTTCTGGCAGGCGCATACCGACGATAATATCGATGAGGAGTTGAAGAGTTTTGCTAACAGTTTGCTGCATGGGGTAATAGAGAATCTGGAGGTAATTGATAGCAATATTTCAAAACATGCGACTAACTGGCAGCTTAAGCGAATGGCAGTCGTGGATAGAAATATACTCCGGATGAGCGGTTATGAATTGATCTTTCGCGATGATATCCCCCCAAAGGCCTCGATTAACGAAGCGGTAGAGCTTGCCAAGAAATACTCAGGCACTGACGCCGGGAAATTTGTGAACGCCATATTGGATAAGATCAAGATAGAGAAGAACAGGTGAACCCGTTAGAAATCCCATATTAACGGGAATACTTATATAAGAAGAGGTAAAATTGGAGATTTCTAACGAGGTGAAATTTGCAGATCTGCATCTACACACCGCTTTTTCAGACGGTTCTTATGCGCCCGAAGGGTTAGTTTCAGAGGCGAAGAGAGTTGGGCTTTCTGCAATTGCCATCGTTGATCATGATACGGTTGAGGGTATAGGGCCTGCTTTAGAAATAGCTAAAGCAGGAGAATTGGAAGTTCTCTCCGGCATAGAACTCACCGCAGAATATAACAATAGCGAAGTCCACATGCTCGGATATCTTATTGATTATAAGAATCAAGAGTTGCTTCATAAATTAGATACTTTAAAGCAGAACCGGGTCGAACGTATCTACAGAATAGTAGAGAAGCTTAAAAATGAAATGGATGTCAGCTTAGATCCTGAGTCAGTATTTGCTATTGCAGGAGAGGGAACTGTGGGAAGGCTTCACGTGGCCAGGGCGATGGTTAAGGAGGGTATTATCGGCTCTCTGTTCGAGGCATTTCAAAAATATATTGGAGATAGGTGCCCTGCTTATGTAGCGGGTTTCAAATTGTCACCTTCGGAAGCAATAGAGCTAATCAAGAAAATGGGAGGTATCCCTGTTTTGGCTCATCCCTATACTATTGGCGACGAACAGGTAATCCTGAAATTCATCGAGTACGGACTAATGGGTTTAGAGGTGTATTATCCTGAGCATTCGCAGGGGATGATTAATTATTATCTTAACATTGTAAAAAAATACAGCTTATTGGCCACCGGAGGTTCGGATTGTCACGGGGCAGCTAAGCCGCAGATAAAGATCGGTTCGACTAAGATTCCTTATGAGCTGGTAGAGCGATTAAAAATCGCTAAAGATAAATTAGGATGAAAAGAACTCACGAATATTTCATGAATCTGGCGATGCAGTTGGCACTTAAGGGAAAAGGAGAAACGCTGCCTAATCCGATGGTCGGTTCGCTGGTAGTAAAAAGAGGAAGGATTCTGGGGAGGGGATTTCATAAGAAAGCCGGTACAGCGCACGCAGAGACCATCGCCTTAGATCAGGCAGGAGAGAGGTCTCAAGGAGCGACTCTATATACAACTTTGGAGCCCTGTACTCACTTTGGTAAAACCGGCCCCTGCGTAGACAGGATAGTAAAGAGCGGAGTAAAAGAGGTGATCGTGGGGATGATTGATCCTAATCCAATAAACAACGGAAGAGGGATCAATATACTTAAGCAGAATAAAGTAAAGGTAAAAGTGGGATTATTAGACGGAGAGCTCAGGAGGATGAACGAAGTCTTTATCAAGTACATTACGAAGAAAATGCCTTTTTTAACCGTTAAGGTTGCTGAATCTTTAGATGGGAAGATCGCTACAAGATCGGGAGATTCTAAGTGGATTACTTCTGATAAAGCGCTGAATTTTTCTCATCGTATGCGTCAGAATTATGATGCGATTATGGTTGGTGTTAATACGGTATTACGGGATAACCCCAGGTTGAAAGCCTGGCTTGCTAAAAAGCAACCGATAAAGGTAGTCGTAGATAGTGAATTAAGTATACCGGAAAATGCCAATATATTTTCCGGTAATAGTTCAGTGATAATCGTTACCTTGCATTCCGGAACCGGGCAGGAGACGGAGAATAGGGGGATTGTAGCGCAGAGAGCAAAGATTCTTGAGGTTAAAGAAAAAGCAGGGCAGGTTAATCTTAAGGATATGATGAAGAAACTAGCCCGGGAGGGGATTACTAATTGTTTGGTTGAGGGGGGAGGTACTCTTATCGGTTCTCTCTTCGACGAAGGATTGGTCGATAAAGTGATATTTTTTGTCAGTCCGAAGATTATCGGAGGCAGGGATGCGATAGGCTCAGTTATGGGTAAAGGTATCACCCGAATAGACAAGGCGATCAGATTAAAAGATATCAAATTAAAACGTATAGGAGAGGATTTTTTATTCGAGGGATATGTTTAATGAAGACACAACTTACGTCCTTCGACTTCGCTCAGGACGTAATCCTGAGTCTATCAAAGGATTACGGAACTTAAGATGACGTAAGTTGTATGTCTGAATTAACCCCCCACCACTTTTTGCAACCTGCGTAGAGTTTATTAAATGAGGTACAAGGAGTAGTAACGCCTTTGATTTTATCTTAAGCATATTTTCAAAAAGTGGTGGGGGGTAAGTTCACAGACGCTGAGAGGCGATTAGAATGACTGACGCTATAACTTACGTCGCAGTTTCTGCGACGTAAGTTATCTGTTCACTTATGTTTAGCGGAATTGTTGAAGAATTAGGCGAGATTAGAAATATTTCAAGGCGCAGTAATACTACTTTAATCGAGATAAAAGCAAAGGAGATTCCGTGTGATTCCAAAGTCGGAGATAGCATCTCTGTAAACGGAACTTGTCTGACGATCGTAGAGAAGAAGGATAGCCTGATCGCTTTTGAGGTTATGCCTGAGACGCTGAAGGTGACAAATTTAGGTTTTTTAAAGGTTAGAGATAAGGTTAATCTTGAACGTAGCTTAAAGTTGGGAGATAGGTTATCCGGCCACTTTGTCCTGGGGCACATCGATTGCCTGGGAGTTATCCGCAGAAGAAGGTATCTGGCCG
>JAHIZC010000073.1 GCA_018814745.1 Candidatus Omnitrophota bacterium | reverse complement strand
TATCTACAATACTAACAACATGCTCGCTGGCAATAAGCCGCTTTGCTAAAAAATATCCCACTTTACCTGCGCCGACAATTACTATATACATAGCTCACCTCACACTTCTACGCCTAATAATTGTTTCACCTTCTTCAGGCTGGATACTTTTACCACCGCCATTAAACTATCCTTCTCCTCTACAACAGTGTGGGAATCCGGGATGATGATCTCGTTGCTCCTCTTTATCGCCGCTACCAATAATTCACCCGGAACATTAATTTCCAATACGCTCTTGCCTACTAACTTATCTTTTACCTCGATCTCAAGGATACTTAAATCCTTGGTTTCAATCAAATAGCTGGAGAAGCGGCTCTCGATAATCTTGTCCCTTAACATCGCGGCAAAAAGAACGGTTCCGCTGATAATATCCAGCCCCAGGGCAGAGTATATATGGGCACGCTGCGGATCATATACGCGCGTGAGCACTTTGGGAATTTTGAATATTGTCTTGGCAACCTGCGCACAAATTAAATTTGTATTGTCTCCGTTAGTCACCGCACAAAATGCGCCTGCCTTCTCAGCACCCACCTGCTTTAATAATTCCAGATCAAAACCATTGCCCACGGAAGTCAAACCGTTAAACGTATTGCCCAGGCGTTCAAAAGCAGAGCGATTCTTATCAACCACCACCACATTATGGCCTTCGTTAGATAATAATTGGGCCAGTTCCGCGCCAACTCTACCGCATCCTACTATTATGACATACATTTTTAACTCCCAGTTTAGCTGTCAGCCTTCAGCTAAAAGCTGAAAGCTGATGACTGATAGCTGATAGCTTATTTTGACCTTGTCATTTACCCTTAGCAATCTCGACCAGCTTCTTGAATGCCTGGGGATCCTTGACTGCCAGATCAGCTAAAATCTTTCTGTCTAGATTAATCTTTGCTTTCTTCAGGCCGCTGATAAACCTGCTATACTGTATTCCTGAGGTGCGGCAGGCGGCGTTGATACGCGTGATCCAGAGCCTGCGGAATTCTCTCTTCTTCACGCGGCGGTCGCGATAGGCGTAAACCAAAGCATGCAACAAAGTCCGGCGTGCCTGTTGATACTGCTTACTCCTATCGCCCCAATAACCCTTTGCCTGTTTTAATACTTTTTTCTTTCTCTTGTGTGTTGCCACGCTATGTTTAGCCTTAGCCATTGTATCGCTCCTTTAATGAGCCCCTGCCGCTTTGATTCGCTTTGCTCTTCAAAGCGAATCAGCAGGGGCGAATTATGTCCTCACTTACCCATACGGTAACATCCGTTTAATATATTTTCTTTCTTTAGATCCCTCAAGCATGCTCGCTTTTCTTAGTTTGCGTTTTCTTTTCTTCCCCTTACTGGATAACAGATGACGCTTGCCCTCTGAGTGATACTTGATCTTTCCTGTTTTGGTCAACTTAAACCTTTTTGCTACTCCTTTTTTCGTCTTTAATTTTGGCATTTTAAATGAGCAGATAACTTACGTTTTCCACAACGTAAGTTATAGCCCTCCGGTTAATGGTTACAGCGTCTGCTTATTTAGGGCTAAGCACAAAAGAAATAATCCGTCCTTCCAAGGCGGGCGGCTTATCTACCTGTCCGTCGTGCTGTGTATCGGTGATAAATTTATCCAAAAGCTTTCTGCCCAGATCAAGATGCTCCATCTGCCTGCCGCGGAAGAAAAGGCTCACCTTCACCTTGTCTTTCTTCTGCAGAAACAAAATCGTGTGCTTCACTTTGGTCTGGAAATCATGCTCGTCAATATTGGGCCTCAAGCGTATCTCTTTAAGTTTTCCTTGTTGTTGATGTTTTTTGGCCTCGCGTTCTTTCTTCGCCTGATCATATTTGAATTTGCTGAAGTCAATGATCCGGCACACGGGCGGTTTAGCAGTTGGCGCAACCTCCACCAGGTCTAATTCGTATTGATTAGCCAGGCCGAGCGCTTTTTGCGTCTCCATTACTCCCAACTGATCCCCTTGCGGGCCAATAACTCTAACTTGCGGTATGCGAATCCTCTCATTAACACGGATAAACTGTTTTATAGTGACCACCTCCTTTGTATAATGTGTTTATGTAACAATGTTAACTGCGGTTATCAGGGTATTGGGTTATTGGGTACTGGGTATAAGGATATTAGGATATCAGCTTTTCTTATTTTACCTAATACCCCAATCTCCCGATACCCCGCACCCTGATCTCCTGATAGCCTGATATCCACTGTTAGCATACTTTATTCAGTATTTCCTCTTTTATTTTAGTTATAAACTCATCCAATCCTACTGCGCCGGTATCACCTTTGCCTTTTTTTCTTACTGAGACCTTGCCTGCCTGTGCTTCGCGCTCTCCGACGATCAAACAATAGGGTATCTTATTTAATTCGGCATTGCGTATCCTTTTATCCAGGGTCTCCTTACGATTATCGATCTCTACCCTCAACGCATTATTCGCAAGTTCCTCTTTGACCTTCAGTGCATACTCCTGCAGAGTATCTTTTACCCCGTTAGAGGCAGGCTGCCGAAGGCAGCCGTCAGTCACCTGCGGTACCTTGCCTCTAACGGGGTGAATCGGGATGATCAACACCTGTGTCGGCGCAAGCCACAAAGGAAGCTCCCCATTATAATGTTCAATCAATGCGCCGATAAAACGCTCGAGGCTGCCCAATAAAACCCGATGGATCATGATCGGCTGATTCTCTTTACCCTGAGAATCAACATAAGTAAGAGCAAATCTTTTCGGTATGGAAAAATCACATTGAATAGTAGCACACTGCCAGGATCTTTTCAGGGCATCCTTTAACTTGATATCAATCTTCGGCCCGTAGAATGCTCCTTCCCCTGCGTTAATATCATATTCTAATTCTTTTTCCCTCAAAGCGCCCTCAAGGGCATCGGTTGCGCGCTTCCAATCATCATCTGAGCCGATATATTTCTCAGGGCGCGTACTTAATTCAACCCTCACGTCCTTAAAACCAAATACCTTCATCATATCAAAGACAAACTCGATCACTGATTTTATCTCAGTGCGTAATTGTTCCGGCATGCAAAAGATGTGCGCATCGTCCTGAGTAAAACCGCGTACGCGCAATAATCCATGCAATACCCCGGTTTTTTCATGACGATAAACCGTGCCCAACTCAAACAAACGCAGAGGCAGATCCCTGTAACTGCGAATCTTTGACTTATATATCAGCATATGCCCCGGGCAATTCATCGGCTTTAAGACAAATTCTTTATCTTCTATTTTAAAGGTATACATATTCTCCCGGTAATAGTCGTAGTGGCCGGAGGTCTTCCAAAGCTCTGCTTGCATAATGTGCGGGGTGATTACGAGCTGATAACCGCGCTTTAAATGTTCCTCTCTTTCATAATTTTCGATCAGCGTACGCACTAACGCCCCTTTAGGATGATAAAATACTAAACCCGGCCCGGCTTCTTCATGATAAATATCAAAGAACTCTAAAGCAGGCCCTAATTTTCTATGGTCGCGCTTCTTCTGTTCCTGGAGATTGTCTAAATATTCCTTTACTTCTTTTTCTGTTTCAAAGCAGGTGCCGTAGATGCGCTGCAGCATCGGATTCGTCTCTATGCCGTGCCAATACGCACCGGCTACGGATAATAATTTAAACGCCTTAACTTGGCCCGTTGACTCAACGTGCGGGCCGCGGCATAAATCCAGGAATTTTTTCCCGCTATGATAAATCGAGATTTTATCATCGGGAATTCTATTGATTAACTCGATCTTATAATCTTCCTTTAGTTTCCTGAATAACGCCAGAGCATCCTTCTTGGAGAGCTCCTCGCGGATAAATTTCTCATTCTTGGCGATAATCTCCTGCATCTTTTTCTCTATACCGGCTAAATCCTCGTCGGTAAACGGATCTTTTTTGCCTGCACTGAGCGCAGTCGAAGTGTCAAAATCATAATAAAAGCCGTCCTCGATAGAGGGGCCAATACCTAATTTGACCTCAGGCCAAAGCTCTTTTACAGCTTGCGCCATCACATGCGAACAAGAATGTCGTAATACCGATAGTTCCATATTTAAAATTGTATCCCCGTTTTACCTGCGGCAATTTTTTCCTCTACCGATATAGAAAATTCGCCCGTAGGAGTTATTTTATATTTTGTATATACTATTCTCTCGTAACCTGATACATGAAAAGAGAGTCTCTCTACAACAAAAAAATCATCTTTTTTCTCTACGCTATGAGAATAAATTACTGGCTGTTTATAAATCGTGACTTCGGACATCTTGGATAGCATATTGTCAAAATCATCCTTATCTTTTATTTCTCGGCCGAAGTCTTTCTCGTAAACATTGCTTCCCAATCCATATCTTACAAAAATTGCATACTCGTATGCTTTATCTTTAGTATCTATGGGTTCGAAAAAATATGCGGCATTGTCTCTATTGACGACCGCATATACATCTTTATAGCTACTGGCAGTAAATCCGATTAAATCACTTCCTGCCGTATGCTCAACGAAATACCTAAACTCTACTCCCTGTTTTGGTCGAAGATGTATAAACTTGTACTCTGATTCTTTGCCTGTATATTTTTCTACCGGTTCTACTTTCTGCATTTTATTATCGCCGTCGAATAAGAAATATTCATTTTCTACTTTCTTTACAATTAAATTAAAAGAGAGATCGGCAGCATAGCTAATTATGGATAATAAAACCAGGACGAAACTAATAGAGAGAACAGTTATGTTTATTTTTTTATTTTCATGCGAACAAGAATGTCGTAAAGTATCTAAATTCATAGTTTTCTGCCTCCTCGCTTACTAGCAGCTTTGTCAACCGAAGCTCGGGATCAGTTTTTACTTCGTAAAAACTGGTGGGCGGTACAGGACTCGAACCTGTGGCCCTCACGATGTCAACGTGATACTCTAACCAACTGAGCTAACCGCCCCTTGCCTTGTGCCGGGGGAGGGAGTTGAACCCACAAGTCCTTGCGGACGCGAGATTTTAAGTCTCGTTCGTTTTCCAGTTTCGACACCCCGGCGAATATATCGTTATTAAGAACCGTCTTACTTCTATCCCAACCCCTATATGAATCAAGGCACTTATCAGCTAGCTTTATCTTCCTATCTAAAGCAAAGGCATCCTTATAATAGCAATCTTGTAATATCTTTTTGGCAGCAATCTTACCGTATTTCAATGTATAAATAAAATTATTGCGATTCTGCCTAAGTTCAGAATAAATTTTACCTTTACATCCTAGGTATTCCTCTATTTTATTACTAAGCCACTTTATAAATATTTTTGAAGCCGAAGTAATCCTTAAAGACCATTGTTCGTGTAGGTTAGTCGGGTGTAACCAGCTGCGTAATGAACCATCTCCATCGATAACTCCTCTCAAAAAATCAACAAAAAATTCTTGAGGCACATCGAGTGCTTTTAAATTCAGGGATTTGTTTGGTGTTAATCCTATAGATAGCAAAAACTCATAAAGATTTTTATTAGAAAAATCTACAAAATATGCCTGGTTTATTTTTTCTTTATTCTTAATCCCTATTTTACATGCTATTTTAAAATAATCATTCAATTTCTCTAAGAATTTGTGGTCTTTCGATGTAATATTAATGTGTCGTCCATCGATAGACAAACATCCATCGCTTGTAATCAGCCCTATGAGATACCAAAGATTAGGGCCTTGGAGTTTTAAGTCTTTTCTTTTCTGTGGCATTTTATCTGGAGGCGCGGGTGGGATTTGCACCCACGCATAATGGTTTTGCAGACCACCGCCTTTCTACTTGGCTACCGCGCCATATGTCAAACAGTCTTTTTCCCGCGGCACATTGCCCCGGGATCAAAAAATATTTGCATTAATGCAGATATTTTTTGACTTCTTTAATAATATTTTCTACTTCTGCCAAGCAGCCAATACCAGCTTTACCGCAAGCAAGCCTCCCCTTCCTTGGCTCAACAAATCTATAT
>JAHIZC010000072.1 GCA_018814745.1 Candidatus Omnitrophota bacterium | reverse complement strand
GGCAATTGATCCCTTAATCAGTTGGAGTAAATATCAAAGCTTCATTGATCCAATACAGATGAAGAAGGGCCATCAGATCTTGCAGAAGAGCAATGAGGTTAGTCAGATGATGAAGGTTATCGGAGAAGAGGGTACATCACTGGGAGATTTTATCACTTATCTTAAAGGTGAATTCTTTGATTTCATATATTTACAGCAGAATGCCTATGACGTGGTAGATGAGTCAAGCAGCGCCCAGAGGCAAAAATACGTCTTCAATTTTATTTATCAGATATTAGAATCGGTTTTTGATTTTGAGAGCAAAGATAAAGCGCGGCACTTCTTCCAGAGACTAAGACAACAGTTCCGCGGATGGAATTCTGCTGCCTGGGATTCTTTAGAGTTTAAAGAGATCGAAATTGAAATTAGATCTACAATAGAAGAGAGTAAGGTTAAAAATTTAAATGCGTAAAGTCTATACCAATATTATTCAGATTGCAGGAGATGTAATAACCGTTGAAGCCGAAGGCATCGGCTACATGGATATTGCCGAGGTTACAACCAGGCAGGGAGTTTCTTTGGCCCAGGTTATACGCCTAGACGGCAAGAGAGCGTCGCTGCAGGTTTTTTCCGGAAGTCGGGGAATCTCTACTAAAGATCAGGTGCGCTTCTTAGGGCACCCCATGCGTATAGCCAGCGGAGATAATCTTCTTGGCAGGATCTTTAATGGCAGCGGTCAGCCTTTAGATAAAGGGCCGAGTTTATCGCAAAATATGATTGATATCGGCGGCCCGCCGGTTAATCCGGTGAAAAGAATCATCCCCAATAAAATGGTGCATACCGGAATACCGATGATCGATGTTTTTAATTCATTGGTAGAATCGCAGAAATTACCGATATTCTCCATAGCCGGAGAACCTTACAATGAGTTATTAGCCCGGATTGCTATCCAGGCGGAAGTAGATATTATTATCTTAGGTGGTATGGGCTTAAAGTATGACGATTACTTATTTTTTAGAGATAGATTAGAGACACACGGCGCTTTATCGCGTTCGATATTTTTTATCCATACTGCATCTGATCCTACAGTCGAATGCCTGTTAGTGCCGGATATTAGTTTAGCTGCGGCAGAGGAGTTTGCTCTAAGGGGAAAACGCGTCTTAGTACTGCTAAGCGATATGACCAATTTCGCCGATGCCTTAAAGGAGATATCGATTACCATGGAGCAGGTGCCCTCTAACCGTGGATACCCCGGAGATCTTTATACGCAACTAGCCCAGCGTTATGAAAAAGCAGTTGATTTTGATACCGCAGGCTCCATAACCATACTCGCTGCAACCACGATGCCCGGCGATGATGTTACTCATCCGGTTCCGGATAACACCGGTTATATTACTGAAGGCCAATTCTATCTTAAAGGTAAAGTCATCGAGCCATTCGGTTCACTGAGCCGTTTAAAACAACAGGTTAATGGTAATACCCGCTCGGATCATCGCACGATCATGAATACGATGATACAGTTGTTCGCTAGCTATCGCGAAAGCCTGGAAAAACAATCAATGGGTTTTCAGATGAGCAGCTGGGATAAGAAGCTGCTTAAATATGGAAAGATTTTTGAGAAAGAGATGATGTCCTTAGAAGTTAATATTCCATTAGAGAAGGCTTTAGATTTAGGCTGGCAGATCTTAGCGGATTGCTTTACACCTGAAGAGACCGGAATCAAGAAGTCGATAATCGAGCAATACTGGCCCCGTTAGAAATTCAAACAATAAATCAAATTTCTAACGGGGCTGGCCAAAAATTTAAAATGGCAAAAATCAAACTTACTAAAAGCGAATTAAAGAGGCAGCGGGATGCCTTGGTACAATATCAGAGATATCTTCCTACATTACAGCTTAAAAAACAGCAGTTACAGATAGAGATTCTGCAGCAATCACAGGTTTTAGAAAAGGCAAAACAAATAGAAGCTGCGAAGAGAAATGAAATCGAACGCTGGGCAGGGTTGCTTTCTGATCGAGAGGTTGATCTTAAGTCTTGGGTTAAGCCCAAAGAAATATTTAATAGC
>JAHIZC010000071.1 GCA_018814745.1 Candidatus Omnitrophota bacterium | reverse complement strand
GATCTCTGCGTTTATCTGCGTTAAACAAATGCTTCTTAAATCATACCACGTGTAATTACTTCACGCACCAACCCTTCATCGACCACTGTCCTATCCTCTGCTAAAAGCGAACGCAGGGCGTTGTGGCAGAGCCAGTTAATCTTGCGCGGATAGCCTTGGCTATGATGATAGATTTCACTAATCGCTCGATCCGTGAAGAGTTGTAAATCAGAGCTAAATCCTGCCTGCTTGAGGCGGAATTCAATCATATCCTTAGTTTCCTGCTCGTCAAAAGGATTTAAGACATATTTTAAAATAATCCGGTCATAGAAATTATTGATTCCCTTGATAATCGGTAATAATTCCATCTGTGATAATAAGACCAGCTGCAATAACTTATATTCGTTAGTTTCATAGTTTAATAAGACGCGCAAAACTTCTAAGGATGAGGGATCAAGTTTCTGGGCTTCGTCAATAACTAAGACAATAGTTTTATTCTCCTCCACACCTCTCTGGAAAAGGAACTTCTTTATCGCCTCTTTATAATCTAAAATGCCTGAGTCCTCGTTAATCGCTTCGGAAATATTGAATGTCCTGATTAATGATTCCCAAAATAATTCTTCGCTTGCAGGCGTAGGGTCCATAATCATATAAAATAAAATATCCGCTCTTTCCTTAAGCATCTGAAAGAGTTTTCTCGAAAGCGTAGTTTTGCCTGTGCCCACATCTCCTAAAATAAGATTCAGGCCGCGTCGTAATCTTATTTCAACCAACAGGCGCATTAGAGCCGCGCGATGCTCATATGAGTCATAAAAAAACTCCGGATCCGGGCTCGAGGAAAAAGGCTCTTTTCTTAAACCTAATACTGTATAATAGCTCACGCCGGTTTCCTCATCAATTCCCTGATTAGTTTTAACGAATAACCGCGGTTTTTAAGCTTAGCAATATTGCTAAGACAAACACGCACCTCACCCGCTTTATAAAAGCGCGCGTTTCCGTTTCGCTTTCTTACCGTAAGCAACCCCAGGTTAGTATAGTAATTCACTGTTTGATAAGAAAGTTTATACCTTCTAACAATATCCTGCGTTGAGATTAATCCTCTGTTCATCTCGCCTCCTTTGAAAGAAAATTAACATTCTGATACTTATAGTACTTACTATAACTTAGTGTTAAATAATACCTCAAGTTATAAGTTTTGTCAAGTACTTTTTCCACTTTTTTCGTAAAAATCAGCGATTTTACCGTCGAGCTTGAATTTACGCGCTATTTCACGTCTGCAGAATAAATGCCTTATTCTAAAATCTCCTAACTGCTTATATTTCAACAACTTTTATTCCTATTAAAATGATTGCTCCCCATCAGATATGTTTTGTTTACTTTTTTCAACACAACAGAAGCGTCTTCACTCCCGAAGCAGAGGCGTCTTCACTCCCAAAGCAGAAGCGTCTTCTAACCCAAAGCAGAAGCGTCTTCACTCCCGAAGCAGAGGCGTCTTCACTCCCAAAGCAGAAGCGTCTTTACAGCTGAAGCTAAGCCTGCCCCCATTGGATTGGATAGGTATTAGAATTGTAATTCTATGGCTAGCTCTATTTGGTAGGCATTGTCGGCTTTTTGATCGCCGCGCAGATATGGACTGAATAAGCTCCCATCAGTATCATCTCGTGCTTCTTTATAGTATTCCCCAGGGATAAAATACCCCCCGAGGAAACTAATCAGGATATTAGGAGTTAGTTCATAGTCAATAAACAAATCTACTTCGTTTCCTAGTTCTGCAGAGAGCCTCTTCGCTTGGCCATTTAGCACGCCGGCCCCCTCTTCGAAATTCCTTAAGTAGTACCAATATAGGCCCACGGATAATTTCTCAGTTGCTTGATAATCAAAGCCGAGGCTCGGTATGATTATATTTTCATAATCTGCTACTGCTAAAGTAGTTGGCCTGGGGACTCCGTAATTTAAGCCGTATCCGCCACCCATAGCGACAATCGGCAGCATATCAGCATTGCTGCAACTAATCGAATCACCGATATTGTCATTAAATGGAGAGTAGTAACTGAAGCCTCTATTCCTACTGCTGCTTAAGGTCTCATCCTGATTCAGTGCAGAATCCAGAGGAACTTTATTGCCGCTAGCTACTACTAATTTCAATGAGGGATTAAGCTTTTCTCGACGATAATCTATCTCTGTATAGATTAAATACCCACTATGATAAATATCCTCATAATCAGAGCTAGAGCTTTTAGCTTTGCCAAAATTACGCGCTGCCTCAAAACTTAATGCGAAATTTTCATCTTCCCAATCCCAAGCAAAGCCAATAGTCCCTAAAATATCTTCCTTGATCGGGGCGGTGAAAAAATTTGATCTCTTTCCCGGTGAAGTGTAATATATCAATGCCCCAATATAAGGTTGAAAAGTATTTTTGCCTTTTTCAATCGTAGCATCTGCGGCAAAGAAATTTACCGGGCTATGTTCATAGTCAATTCCTTGTTCTGCTTCCTGCTGTATCCGCGGCCCTAATTGATTCTTATTATGAATATCAGGCCTGCAATAATATAATCTCCAGCTAAAATTATCTTCTTGTTCGTAAAGTGTAAACCCGAAGTTTTCAAAACCGCCATTTAGACTAAATCCATTCCCTACTTCATAAATATAAAGCCCGAGCTTAAATCTACAGGCATCAAACAGGGGAAGGTCAAACCAGAATTCTTCTAATTGAGGCAGAAGCTCATCTTGACGGTATGCATCAATAACCCCTCCGTAAGTCATCAGTGTATTATGAACAGACAAAGGCGCATCATAGTCGAACGGGCCATTCCGTTCTAATTTTAGATAATACTGCGGCCCTCCATCTTTAAACTGGAGATCAAACCCCAGGCTATAGTCTATGCCAAGATAAGTAGTAGTGTCATCACTATTTGCGCTATCCAAATCCACTACATTTTTGAAGCTAACAAGATCCTTTCTTAAATAGGTATCCATAGACAAGACATAGCCTTTTGTCTCTAATATAGGCTCAGCATAGCAGGCTATCGGCAAGATTAGTATAAGTAGTAAAAGTAGGGGGCACCTTCCCGATTGGCTCTGAAGACGCCTCTGCTTTGGGTTAGAAGACGCTTCTGGCTTATTGGGAGATGGATTCAATGGCGCTTTCGATATTTCTCTGGAGCTTCCTCTCAATAAAGTCTGGAATTAGATGCTTTAATTTGCTTTTGAGCTCTGACTTCAACCACTGAAAGTTCATTGATTCGAAATTCCCGGAGAGCTGGAAATCAAAGGTAAGTGATTCAAAGTTCTCTCTTCTTAATATGCTTAGTAGGGGGGTAAGTTTGGAGGATTCCTCCATCAACTTTTTTGTCAGTGCCAGGGAAAGTTTACTTGCCACTAATCCATTTTCAGCGATACTGAAATAACCGTTCAAATTTACATCTTCAGCATCTAATACTAAATCCTGCATACTAGTGCCTTTGGAATCTATGGAAAAGTTAAAGGTGGCACTTCTAAAATCCACAACGCTTAAAGACGGCAGGTCAAAAAAACCTGAGAGCCATTGGAAAAAGTCAAACTTATTCAAGTATCCACCCTGGATATTAACAAGGCCGTTTAAATTTAATTCGGGATAATTGCTAAGAGTCATCGAACTAGCCAATTTACCGTCAACTTTGGAAAAATATTCCAATAACTCCTCCAACTTATTGGCGCTGGCATCCTCTATTGTAAGACTGGAAGTAATCCGCGGGGGAAATCTTCTAATATTGATTCTACCACTACCGCCTAAATTACCATCGTAGAAAGACGAGTTAAACACGAATGATTT
>JAHIZC010000070.1 GCA_018814745.1 Candidatus Omnitrophota bacterium | reverse complement strand
CTAGAACTGCATCGCGCTCGGCTTTCTTATTGGCTAGAGTTTTTTCTCTCTTTGCCTTAACATCTTTCTGCTTTGCCTTTTTTTGAGAGATTGCTTCCTTGCGTTCGGCCTCTTCATCCCCAAGAATCTCTCTTAGCAAAACTTTTCTTCTGGCGAGAGCTTCTTCCTGAAAGCTATCTCCTGCTAAAACTTGTTTAGCTTCTCCGTTTAAAATAAATACCCCTGCTAATATAAAGAAAAATATTCTTTTCAACTATATATCCTCCATCAGTTAAAGTGGTTATATTTAAACTCATAATACACCCAAGAATTCTATTCGTCAAATTAAAAAACATGGGGACGGTTCTATTAAATTTTTGAAAAATAGAACCGTCCCCATGTTTCTAAACTATCGGGAGGGTAATAGTAAAAGTGGAGCCTTTTTGAGGCTGGCTTTCTACGGAAATATCTCCATCATGGATTTTGATAATTGACTGTACGATGCTTAAGCCCAATCCGCTTCCGCTCTCTTTATCTTGATTAAGATGATCGGCATGAAAAAAGCGGTCAAAAATCTTTTCCAGATCTTGCGGCTTTATTCCTACGCCCGTGTCCTTAATTGCAACTTTTAATTTCTTGTTTTCCCTTTGCGAAGTTATGATAATCCTTCCTCCCGGGTGAGTGAACTTTACTGCATTGTTTATTAAATTGATAAACATACGTTTCAAATGTACCTCGTCGGCATTAATCAACACGGGGTTTTCATTACCGGTTAGTTTAAGCGAAATATTTTTTCGTTCCGCCGTTTTCTTAATTTGTTCATAGACGCCTTTAATGAAGACACTGAAATTTAATCTTTCAAAGTTAAGAACTTGGGGCTGATATTCGAGCCTGCTTAGAAGAAGTAGATCCTCCACAATCCGAAGCATCCCGTCAGCTTCATCCTGAGTCACCTTGATTACCCGCTGATATTCCTGGCTTTCGCGCTTCTGCATAAGCGCAAGTTCAGTTTCTCCTTTGATAATAGTAAGCGGGGTCTTTAATTCATGCGCCACATTAGAGCTGAATTGAGCGATGTAACGGAAGGATTTATCCAGCCGAGAGATCATCTCATTAAATGCTTCAACCAGGTAACGTAATTCTTCGTCTACGTGCTCTACCTGTACCCTGGCACTTAAATCCTTATAGGTGATATGCCTGGCTATGCCGGTTAACTTCTTCATCGGAGAGAGGATGCGTTCGGAAGCCATGCCTCCCAGGAGGCCGGCGAAAGCTAAAACCGGCAGAATAATCGTTAAAGCAAAAAGCATACGGCCATATAGAATTTTATTCATCGGGCTCAAGGAGGAGCCTACTTGAAGCAAATACATCCGTTTATTCTTATAGTAGTAGGGAACCGTAATCAGGCGCAGGCGCTGTTTGGCGAATTGAATACTCTGGAACAATACTGCCTTCTCCAACGATTCAACGCCTAATAAAAAATGCGGGAGTATCTCTTTATTTAGATTCCGTGAGCTGGCAACAGGCTCGCCCTCGGCGGTTGCCAGGACGATATAATCATCGCGGAGGTTGAGTTCTGTCATTTTTTTTAGCCACTGCTCTTGCACCTCAGCGTAGCTATCACCTAGCGGAACACCCTCGTACAGGAAAACCGTATTCACGGCTGAATTAAATCCTCTCTTATCATCCTCTAATACCGGAAGAAAAGAATTTATCGCATTTGTCACTCCCTGCGCTTTCTCGGCTAATTTCCGGTCGAAATCACGATAAAGGGCGTAACGTTGGCCGAAATAAACGACTACCATGTAAAAAACCAGAATCACCGCCAGGGCACTGGTAAAAAACAAGCCGAATTTAAACTTAATTGAGTCGAATCTGATTTTTTTTATTCTTTCAAGCAATATCCACTCCCCCGAATAGTATGTATCAATTGTTTTTTAAAACCTTTATCGATTTTATTACGTAGATATTTCATAAATACGTCAATAACGTTAGTAAGGCTGTCAAAATCTTCATGCCAGACATGTTCGGAGATCATTGTACGGCTGACTACTTTGCCGGTGTTAAGCATCAAATACTCAAGCAGAGTATATTCTTTGCTGGTTAATTCAATTTCCTTATCCTTACGACTCACCCGATGCGTAAGTTGATTTAATTCTAAATCTCCTACCTTAAGGATTGTGCCCTGGCTGGGCTTTTGCCTGCGCAGCAGCGCCTGAACCCTGGCTAAGAGTTCCTTAAAAACAAACGGCTTAGCCAGGTAGTCATCTGCTCCGAAATTAAGCCCTCTCACCTTATCATCGGTTGTATCTTTTGCAGAAAGCATTAATATCGGCATATCGCGGCCTTTACTGCGTAGCTCCTTGCAGACGGATATACCGTCTTTACCCGGGAGCATGATATCGAGTATAAGTAAATCATAATCATTAATTTCAGCCATAAAAGCTGCTTTTTCTCCGTCTTTAGCTATATCTACTACATAACGCGCTTCCTTTAAACCGCGGGCAATAAATGAGGCTATCCGATCTTCATCTTCAACCAATAAAATACGCATTACTCTCCTGTCTCTTGTGTCCTATCTGCCAATTTTTCGTTTTCTATAAACTATCCGAAAGATGCACGGTTTCGTTTTTTACCGGTATGCGCACCTTAAAGTTCAATTTCTTCAGGTTAGATTTTAAAACCTCTGACTGCTCTTCTTCTCCATGTACAATAAACACCTCTTTTAATCTCCCCCGGCATTTTTTCACATATTCAACAAGCCCTGTTTCATCGGCATGGGAACTGAAAGCATTTAAGATGACGACTTCCGCATTTAATTCACGTGGCGTTCCGAAAATCCGCACTACTTTCTCCCGGTCTACAATCCGCCTTCCTAAGGTGTTTTTTGCCATAAAGCCTATCACAATGACCATATTCCGCGAACTCTCAATATTATTTTTTAAATGATGGCGGATACGCCCGTTCTCACACATTCCGGAAGCAGAAATAATAATTATCGGGCCGTTCTTATCATTCAATTTCTTTGAACTGTTCACATTGGTTATATAGGTAATATTATCATAGCCAAGGGGATCCTGCTGGCTCCTAAAGGCCCTCCTGGTAATCTCATCGAAATATTCCCAATTCTTCCGGAATACCTTGGTAAGGTTAACTGCTAACGGGCTATCGACATAGATGGGGATTTTCTGGATCTTTTTTCTCTTTATTAATTCGCTGATAAAGAAAACTATTAGTTGCGTCCGCTCAAGCGCAAAAGAGGGAATAATGATCTTTCCCTCTCGATTTGCTGCGCGGTTTATAGCACCTGCCAATTCGTCTTCGGCATCTTGAATACTACTGTGTTTTCTCCCCCCATAAGTACTTTCAATAATAAGGTAGTCGATATCCTTTGGTATCTCGGGATCGCGCAGAAGCGGCATACCGTACCTGCCTAGGTCAACGGCATAAGCGATTCTCATTCTCCCTTTAGATATTTTGATATCTAATACAGGTACTGCAGAGCCAAGGATATGGCCGGCTTCAAAAAATGTCAGGTCTATTTCTTTGGAGAGAGCGAATTTAGTATTATATTCCAGTGCCCTAATGTATCTAAGAGAATTTTCTGCTTCTTGTTTCGTATAGAGCGGAAACCGGGGAGGTATTCCTTTGCGTTTATTGATTTTATTTACATACTTGATGTCTTCTTCCTGGACATACCCGCTATCCGGAATCATATAATTACATAATCTTTTTGTAGGGGGGGTTGCGAAAATATGTGACCGGTATCCCTTTTTTATTAAGGTAGGTATATTACCGCAATGGTCTATATGGGCGTGCGATAAAATAGAAGCGCGTAAACGTTGCGGATTAAATATAAAATTCGAATTTACTTCGTGGGTTTCATCTCGACGTCCCTGAAAAAGCCCGCAATCTAAAAGTATCTGGGCCCGGTCTACCGATACAAGATGCATCGACCCGGTAACTATACCCGCTCCTCCGCAGAATTGAATGCTAGTGCTCAATGAATATGCTCCAAATTTAAGATTAGTAAATCTTTTGCTTTGCTTCTTCGCACAATTCTACCATAATGAAAACCGCCTGCAAGATATTTTATTAAAGAGGATTCAGGGAGGATGACTCCTTCGTGGACGAGTTTAAAACTGTATTACTGAATTTCGAAAATACCCCTGGTCTTCAGGCATACTCTTACGAGCATTAACATTACAGGTACTTCAATTAATACTCCGACTACTGTTGCTAAAGATGCTCCGGAAGATAACCCAAAAAGCATTGCTGATGTGGCAATAGCAACTTCAAAGTGGTTACTTGCCCCTATCAAAGCCGAGGGAGCAGCATCCCTGTATGGTAATTTTAGCCACTTGGCTAATCCATATGCTAAGGCAAAAATTAGACAAGTCTGAATAAAAAGAGGTATTGCTATTAAGAATATTACCTGCGGCTGCCTAATGATAAGTTCACCCTTAAATGAGAATAAAAGAATAAGTGTAACGAGTAAGGCTCCGATAGAAACCGGCGTTAAATAATGCAGGAATTTTTCCTTAAACCACTCTATTCCTTTCTTTGCAATTATATATTTTCTTGAATGATACCCTAAAAAAAGAGGCAACCCTACATAGGCTACAACAGATAAGACGATTGTCTGCCAGGGAATAGGCATTTTATTAACACCTAACAACCACCCTCCCAGAGGAGCATATAATAATAACATCGTTAGGGAGTTTATCGCTACCATCACCAGCGTATGGCCGTCGTTGCCCTTAGATAAATGCCCCCAGACAAGCACCATTGCCGTGCAAGGCGCAATTCCCAGCAAAATGCAGCCGGAAATATATGATCTATATAGTTCTACCTCTGTTCCGCCTTTGATAATCTCAAACCCCGGTAGTAACCCCTTAAATAGCACGCCGAGAAATAGCGTAGCTATGGCAAGCATGGTAAAGGGTTTAATGCACCAATTGACAAATAAAGTAAGCAATACCGGCTTAGGCATTTTTCCTGCTTTAATAACTTCGGCAAAATCAATCTTTACCATAATCGGATACATCATAAAAAATAGACATATCGCAATCGGGATCGATACCTGGTAAATAGATATTTTATCCAGGCCAAGGGCTACTTGCGGAAATAACTTACCCAATAAAATACCTAAAACAATACAGCCAATAACCCAACCCGTAAGGTATCTCTCAAAAAAACTTAATCTTTTTTCTTCGCGAACAATGCTTTCCATAATATTCCCTCTCAATATTCTACTTTAAACAAAAACCCCTTGCAACTTATTTTATTGCAAGGGGGACACTTCTAGCGAAACATAATGGCAAACATCGAGCTAGAAAGAAACGG
>JAHIZC010000069.1 GCA_018814745.1 Candidatus Omnitrophota bacterium | reverse complement strand
TTTAGAATTTATCTTGATTAACGACTTGGAAATTTTTGATTTAGACCTCAACCCCCTGCCTGCGGCAAGGAGAATAGCGCTAAGATACATGCTATCTTTGCAGCTTGGTGAATATCATCCTGCCTGCCTGCGTCTGCAGAACTGAAGTAACCGCGACCTTTACATCCTGGCCGATCATTCTTCGCGCCTCTTCCACCACCACCATAGTCCCATCGTCAAGATAGCCCACTGCTTGATTATGTTCTTTCCCCTCCTTAATCAATTTAATATGCATACCTTCTCCGGGAAAGACCACAGGCTTTAAAGCATTGGCAAGCTCATTAATATTTAAAACCTTTATCCCCTGGATGCTCGCCACACGGTTTAGATTATAATCAACCGTGAGGATCTTGCCCTCGATTAACTTGGCTAATTGTACCAGCTTTGCATCTACTTCTTTAGTCTCAGGGAAGCTTTCTTCGTGTAATGTGATATCTAGATCTGTATCCTTCTGAATCGTATGCAGCATCTCAAGCCCCCTGCGCCCCCTTTGCCTCTTTATCGGGTCTGTTGAGTCAGCGACCTGCTGTAATTCTTTTAAGACAAACCTGGGTATGACGATCTTACCTCCCAAAAATTTTGTTTTACAAATATCTACTATTCGTCCGTCAATAATCGCGCTGGTATCAAGTAGAATCAACTCTTCAGCTTGATCCTGCCTGCGTAGCCTCACATAGGGGATAATCACATTAAACTCATCTTTACCGCGCAAACCAATAACCATTCCTAAGTAACAGAATATCAAAGTAAGCGTAACCCTGATTAATTCCAGGCTCTCTGGTGGCAAGGGTGCCACACTAAAGGCATCTGTTACCAGCTTTGCCATGATCAAACCCAGTATCAGGCCAAACACCGTGCTGGAAAGGCCCTTGACTGAAACCTTACGCATTCCAATCTCAGCCAATATAATCGTCAAAGCACCAATCATGCCGATTAAAGAACCGATAAACCCCATATCCCCAATTGCTAATGTCTGATACCCGATAAGCATACTTCCTACCACAAAAAGAATACGTACTAATAATAAATTCATTTGTTTCCTCCCTGCCTGCCGGCAGGCAGGCTTAATGTAATTTCCAACGCCTCTTTAAGTATGGAGACCGGAATTAATTCGATGTTATCTTTTTTAAATTTCATGTTCTTATAATTATTTTGCGGTAATACGCAGCGCTTGAATCCCAGCTTCTCTGCTTCGTTGATCCGCAGGGCTGCCTGTGATATACTTCTAATTTCACCGGCCAAGCCTACTTCCCCCAAGACCACTGTCTCAGGAATAACCAGTTTTTCACGGAAAGCCGAGGCAGCTGCTACGCAGACCGCTAAATCCGCTGCCGGATCTTCTATCTTAATACCTCCGGCAACATTCACAAAAATATCCTCTGCCGCAAGATGCAGGCCTATACGCTTCTCTAAAACTGCAATTAATAAAGTTAAACGATTATAATCGAAACCCTGAGCCCGGCGCTGTGCGTAACCAAAGTTCGCCTTACTCACCAATGCCTGAATCTCGACTAATAAAGGCCTGGTCCCCTCCAATATTGATACCACTACAGACCCGGAAACATCCTTCGGCCTCTCGGAAAGAAAGATCTGAGAGGGATTCTTCACTTCCGTAAGGCCATTAGAGGTCATCTCAAATACGCCGATCTCATTGGTAGAACCGAACCTATTCTTTACCGCACGTAAGATCCGATAGATTGAGAATCGATCCCCTTCAAAATAAAGCACGGTATCTACGATATGTTCCAAGACTCTTGGCCCGGCGATTGCACCCTCTTTAGTGACATGGCCGATAATAAAAATAGAGGTACCTGTAGATTTAGCTAATTGAGTGAGAATTCCCGCGCACTCCTTCACCTGGCTTACGCTACCGGGAGAAGAACTAATCGTGGGCTCAAAAATTACCTGTATAGAATCAATGATCACGACCTGCGGATTTATCTTTTTTATGTATTCAAGAATCAAAGATAAGTCTGTCTGGTTAACAATGAAAAGCTGGGATGATTCCTTCCCTCCGGTGATACGTTTTGCCCTTAACTTTGTCTGCGTCACGGATTCCTCACCGCTTACATAAAGAACCTTTACCCCCTTTCTGGTTAATTGATAGGAGATTTGTAACGCTACTGTTGATTTTCCTACTCCGGGATCCCCTCCGATTAAAACCACTGATCCCGGCATTACCCCTGCGCCTAATACCCTGTCTAACTCTGTAATATCGGTCTTAAGGCGATGCTCTTCTTCGGCCTCTACATCTTTTAATAAGACCGGCTCATCTTTATAAAGGGATACCCGCTCTTTAGCCTTAGCCGAAGAGGGTGTAGCAAAATCCTCCTCCGCAAAGGTATTCCAATTATTGCAATCCGGACACCTTCCCAGCCACTTAGGTGACTGATAACCACAGCTCTGGCAGCTGAATACTGTCCTTATCTTCATTTTTCCTTAGATTTCCAGAATAACTTCCAGGGATTTCTCCTCAGATCTATGATAAACGCCTCCAGCTCTTCATAGATCGTATCTTCATACATAAGTTTACCCAAGGTGCCCTCTTTATTTTTTATTTTCTCAATGCTCTCTGCGATATTTTTCGCGATCCCCTTGGCTAACTTAGTTACTTCATGCATCGGTATAGGATCCTCTCCTGTAATCTGGTCGTTTTCATCAAGTATGACGCTGTAATCTTTACCGGGGATAATCTCAACATACTTTTCTCCCAGAAGCCCCAAGGTATTCACCCATACCGTAGAATCAAGGGGGATCTTCACATTCCTCTTTACAGAACATAGCACGTGCACTTTAGTCTTACCCTCCTTGGGGTCGAGCTGAAACTTGATATCCTTAACCTCCCCTACATCAACACCCGCAAATCTTACCGGCGCGCCTACCCTCACTCCGTTTACAAAATTAAAGATAAACCTCACTTGGTAGTGAGCGGTCCAGGTCCTCATTCCGCCGATCGATAAAATAAAAACAGCCAAGATTATCAAGCCTATAAAGACAAAAACCCCTACCTTCAATTCCAATCTGGTTTTTCCGAATATCATTTTTTCCTCCGAGTTTTCTCTTAATTCTTATTTTATGGAAAACGAGTCCCGAATTACTTGCTATTACTTGTCGGTAACGAGGGACAATTATCTAAATCTCTCTAAGGTTTCCGTAATCGGGCCTTTCGCCAATCCGTTAATAAACTGATGCACCACCGGATGATTAGTATTCTGAATCTTACCAGATGTTCCTTCGGCGATTATTTTGCCTTGATACATCATCGCGATCTTGTCTGCTATTTTATAAGCACTGATCATATCGTGCGTAACTACGACCGAGGTAACCTTTAATCTATCGTGCAGCGTTTTAATTAGCCCATTAATCGCATCCGCGGTGATCGGGTCGATTCCTGTCGTCGGTTCATCATAAAGTATAATCTCAGGTTTGATGCATATCGCACGTGCCAAAGCCACGCGCTTTTTCATCCCCCCGCTTAACTCTGCGGGCATCAGATTACCCACACCGCACAAACCTACCTGACAAAGCGATTCTTCAACTCTTTCTAACAATTCCCTGCGATTGATCTTTGTGTGCTCAATCAATCCGAAACCCACATTTTCTGCTACGGTCATAGAATCAAATAGCGCTCCGCCCTGAAAGACCATACTTACCTTAAGACGTAATACATCCAACTCCTTTGCCCTTAAGGCTCCTATATCTTTATTACCAACAAACACTTTTCCCTGATCAGGCTTCAATAAACCAACGATGTGTTTTAGGAGAACGGACTTCCCGCAACCGGAGCGTCCGATAATTACACAGGTAGTACCTGTCTCTATCTTAAGATTTAAGTTATCTATAACCTTATGGCTATCAAAAGATTTATCTACCCCTATTATGTCTATCATAAGTGAAAACATAACTTATGCAGCACAAGCGCTCATAAGTTATCCGTTTGAACTTACCCCGCTCTTTTGGTCAAATCGAACATGAATTTTCTACTTGCCAAAAGGGCGGGGTTAAATTTGCAGACGCTTCGCTACGACTTACGTCTTTTCACTCCGTAAGTCGTCTGCTCATTTACGGAAATATAAAATAAAATATCGAGGTGAAGAAACAGTCAGCAATAATAATCATCATAAATGTCATAACTACTGAACGCGTAGTAGCTCTTCCTACCCCCTCTGCTCCACCCTCTACATTAAACGCCTCAAAACAACTGATAATTGCAATAATCATAGCGAAAGAGATCGTCTTAAAGAGCCCGGTAAATAGGTCTTTATAGAGTAGGGAATCAAAGGTGATCTGCAGATACATACTAGATGAGATCCCTAATCTATAT
>JAHIZC010000068.1 GCA_018814745.1 Candidatus Omnitrophota bacterium | reverse complement strand
CCTTAGGGCATAATCTTGATGACCAGGCAGAGACAATATTGATGCGTATTATAAGAGGTACTGGTTTATTTGGCCTATCCGGGATACTACCTAAGAGAGAGATAGCCGGATACGAAGTCATCCGGCCTTTGATCGAAACGAAGAGAAAAGAAATTGAGCGTTACTTAAAGAGGAAGAAAATTAAAGCCTGTATTGATAGAAGCAACTTCCAAGATATATATTTTAGAAACAGGATTAGAAATCAGTTGCTCCCGCTTTTAGAGAAGAAATATAATAAAAATATTAAGATTGTTTTAAGCAGTTTGGCCAATATTGCTTCTTATGATTATGATTATCTGATGCAGGCAGCTCTGCGTAAGTTAAATAAGCCGCGGAAGAGCATAAAATTAGAGAGGTATCTTAGCCTGCACCCTGCGATGCAAAGGCTGGTATTGCGTTTGAATATTGCACGGCTTAAAGGGGATACCCGCAGAATCACTTTTAAGCACATCCAGGAATTGGAAGATTTGATTTCAAATCGGCCTCTAAATTCTATAGTTGACCTGCCTAAAGGGGTATCCGTGGTAAAGAAGAAGAATTCCCTATCTTTCTACCGCAGAAAAGCGTAATAAATTCTTGATTTTTCAACTAGTTACGTATATAATAAAATTTTTGGAGGAAGGAAAGAATAATGCCAAACCATAACCTAGGTAAATCTAAACAAAATAACAAATTCAAACGCTTGCCTTTGGGCTGGATCTTTGCGATTATCATCATTTTCATGCTCTTTAACTCTCTCAACGTTTCGATGAGCGGAGTCCCTAAGGAGTTGGCCTACAGCCAGTTTTATAAGATACTGAAGGATAATCCTTCACAGATCAGGACTGTAGCTAAGATCGAGACGGTTGTGCAGGGTGAGTTTGAAGATGGTTCCAAGTTCTTCGTAAATATCCCGGATAATGACCAGGAATTGCTTAAACTGATGCGGGAAAACCTGGATAATTTTGAAGTTAGGCCGCCTCGGACATTCTGGCTTACTCTAATTTTTAATCTTGGGCCGATCTTATTATTGATATTCTTTTGGTGGATGATGGCATCGCGCGGAGAGCAATTAGGAAGCAAGATCTTAACCTTTGGCAAGGTAAAGCCCAAGATCCACAAGGAAACAGAGAAGATAACTTTTGATAATGATGTTGCCGGTGTTGACGAGGCAAAGGAAGAGCTGCAGGAAGTAATCGAATTCTTAAAAGATCCGAAAAAATTTCAAAAGTTAGGCGGAAAGATTCCTAAGGGTGTTTTATTAGTTGGCCCGCCTGGTTGCGGGAAGACATTGATCGCCCGTGCAGTAGCCGGTGAAGCGGGGGTCCCATTTTTTAGTATTTCCGGTTCAGACTTTGTAGAGATGTTTGTCGGTGTTGGAGCTAGCCGGGTAAGAGATCTGTTTGAACAGGGTCGACGAGCTGGTAAAGTTTCCGGTAAAGGAGCGATTATTTTTATCGACGAATTAGATGCGGTGGGAAGATTGCGCTTTGCAGGTATCGGAGGGGGGCACGATGAACGGGAACAAACCCTAAACGCACTTTTAGTCGAGATGGACGGTTTCGATGCTATTCAAGGATTGATATTAATCGCTGCAACCAACCGGCCCGATACATTGGATCCGGCGCTTCTGCGTCCGGGTAGATTTGACCGGCATATCGTAGTTAATCTGCCTGATATTAAAGGAAGAGGAGAAATACTTAAGGTACATACGCGTAAAATAAAACTTGCCTCCAGCGTAGACCTCAAATCTATCGCCAGTCAGACTCCCGGTTTCTCCGGAGCTGATCTGGCAAACCTCTGCAATGAAGCTGCTTTACTTGCAGCAAGGCATAATAAAGAGGCTGTGGAGAAGATTGATTTTGAGAAATCCGTAGAGCGGGTGCTCATGGGGCCGGAGAAGAAGAGCCATATTTTATCGAAGAAGGAGAAACTGATTACCGCTCTTCATGAGTCAGGGCATGCGTTGATGTCGTTGCTTCTATCCGAAGTTAACCCGGTAAAGAAGGTGTCGATTATCCCAAGAGGATTAGCAGGAGGATATACTTTTACCCCGCCGTTTGAAGACAGGCATTACTGGACAAAGAGAGAGTTGGTTGCGGAAATCGCGCTTATGCTGGGAGGCCGAGCCTCAGAGGAGTTAGTGCTGCAGGAAGTTACCAATGGCGCCCAGAATGACCTGGAGATGGCGACACAGATGGCCCGGCGTATGGTGACCCAGTTCGGTATGTCTGAGAAATTAGGGAACGTCACTTTAGGCAGAAGGGGTAATTTGGTATTTTTGGGTAAGGAGCTGGGGGAAGAAAAGAATTACAGCGAAGAGACCGCGCGCATTATTGATGAAGAGGTCAAGAAGATTATTGATGAGGCCTATGATAAAACTAAAGGCTTATTAGAGAAAAATATGAACAAGCTGAAGACTTTATCCGATAAACTTTTAGAGAAAGAAGTGATGGACGGCGAAGAAGTAAAGAGCCTATTAGAAATGGAGAAAAAGGAGTCCGTTTAGATTAATCTAATGATCAGCATGTTTCAATTATCCAAGCCAGGTGAGTTAAAAGAAATAATGCGGGATATCGGAGTAGACCCTTACGGAAGCAAGATAATGCTGCCTAAGGCGATGAACTATCTGGTGAGAGTAAATTCCATCTCTAATATCACGGCAAATATTTTAAAGCAAGAGATGTTATCTTTGGGTGGCGATGTGGCTGTTGCCCGGGGTGCATTGACCGGCAAGGCCAAAAAGACTGATTGTCTGATTATGGGCAATGTTTCTCAGTTTAATCGTCTGCAAGATAAATTATATCGTCAGCCTTTTGGCTTAGACCGTTTAGCCAGGGATCTTTCTCTGTCTTTGCTGAATTATCAAAAGAATAATTTTCTGCTTGAGCTAGGCGGACATAGGCTCAATTTGAGCAGAAGGCCGCATATTATGGGCATTCTTAACCTTACTCCGGATTCATTCAGCGGCGACGGCCTTTACCCTAAGAAGGATATCGGGCCGGTAGTTAATTATGTTCAGAAGTTGGTCAGGGATGGCGCAGATATAATCGATGTCGGCGGAGAATCCAGCAGGCCGGGAGCAAGGCCGGTATCAATAAAAGAGGAACTATCCAGAACCATACCCGCGATCAAAGCTTTAGTAAAGCGGATAAAGGTGCCTATTTCGATAGATACTTATAATCCGGAAGTGGCAAAGAGTGCTTTAGATAGCGGAGCATTGATGGTGAATGATATTAGCGGTTTAAGAGACCATAAAATGGCCGGTATTATTGCCAGGCGTAAAGCCGCTGTGGTGATTATGCATATGAAGGGCCGCCCCTGGACTATGCAGAAGAATCCCAGGTATTCTTCTTTGATCCTAGAGATCATCGATCATCTATCCGCTGCCATCAAGAGGGCGCAGGATTCAGGGGTTGAGAAAAAAAAGATAATTATTGATCCGGGTATCGGCTTTGGTAAGGACTTGGAGCATAATTTAGAGATATTAAAGCGTCTGAGAGAATTGAAGGTCTTAGGGATGCCGATTTTAGTCGGTACTTCCAGAAAATCTTTTATCGGCCGATTATTGAAAGCCCAGGTTCAGGAGCGGATCTTTGGTTCGGTATCATCCTCTGTTCTGGCAGTGAATAACGGTGCGCATATTGTCAGGGTGCACGATGTAAGGGAAACAAAGCAGTCGTTAAAAATATTAAATGAGGTAGAGAGATGCCGGTATTAAGTAATATTATGAATTTTATTAATATCTGGAAACCTTTGATTGAGATAGTGATTCTTTGGTCTGTGTTTTATCACATCATGTTTTTCTTTGAAGGAACCCGGGCAATCCAGGTCTTACGGGGGATAATAGTTTTGTCGGTGGCTTTTTTCCTCTTTCAGATGTTAGGTTTCCAGATTCTCAATTGGCTGCTGACTAAAGTGTTCGCGATATCGGTGATTGCGATTTTGATTATATTTCATCCGGAGATCAGGCAGGGGCTTGCCAGAATAGGGCAGCGCAACATTTTTGGTACTGTTTTAAGGGAAGAAGAGTTGGATTATATGTTAAAGGAGATTTGCAAGGCGGCAGAATCGCTGGTGATGGACAAGATCGGCGCGCTGATCACAATGGAGAAGAACGATCCGTTGACAGCCTATATAGAAAGCGGGGTCATGATCGACGGGCGCGTCTCTTCAGACTTAATCCAATCGATATTTACACCTTATAACCCTTTGCATGACGGAGGTTTGATTATACAAAACGGCCGGATTATGGCTGCCGGTTGCATTTTTCCTCTTACTCAGAATCAGTACCTCAGCCGTATTTTCGGGACCAGACACCGGGCAGCTATCGGTTTGAGTGAAGAGACGGATGCGATAGTGATTATTGTCTCAGAGGAGAGGCACGATATTTCTTTAGTCTACAGAGGTAAGCTCTATAAGGAATTGACCCGGGAGAGTCTTTTATTAGAAATCAAAGAGATCATGAAGATTAAAAGGGAAGATGAGCAAACAAAAAGTTAGTATTAATTACCGGATCAAACATTGGTTCACACATCATCCTTGGCTAAAACTAATTTCTTTGATCGTCGCGGTGATAGTCTGGTTTTATGTGAAGGCCGCTGTGAAGTAATTAGGTTTGAGGTATGATGCCAGAGCTTGGTGTAAATATTGATCATGTGGCGACATTAAGAGAGGTAAGAGGCGGTATTGAACCGGAGCCGGTTTTTGCCGCTTTTATTTGTGAAGCTGCCGGAGCCGACGGAATAGTTGTACACCTCAGAGAAGACAGGCGCCACATCAAAGAAAAAGATTTACATATATTAAAAAAAACCGTTCAGAAAAAATTGAATTTAGAGATGTCTACATCTGAGGAGATTGTAAAGATTGCCTCTCGCCTTAAACCTGATCAGGCAACCTTAGTGCCTGAGAGAAGAGCGGAGTTGACTACTGAAGGCGGTTTGGATGTGGTGCGTAATTTTCAAAAAATAAAGAAAACCGTAGAAAAATTAAAAAAAGCTGGTATTGCCGTAAGTTTATTCATCGATCCTGAGAAGAAGCAGATTGAGGCTTCTGAGAAGACGGGTGTTGAGATAGTTGAGCTGCATACCGGTAGATACTCTGATGCCAAGAATATGCAGCAGGAAAATAAATATTTTTTAGAATTACAAAGAGCGAGCCGCTATGCTAAAAATAAGGGGCTGCATGTTTTTGCCGGACACGGATTAAATTATTATAATGTATCACGGGTGGCGAGGATCAAAGAAGTTGAGGAATTAAATATCGGTTATTCCATTATCTGCCGTGCGGTGTTAGTGGGTTTAGATCGTGCTGTGAAAGAAATGAAGGTTTTGCTGAGATGAAAATAATCGGAACTGGTGTCGATATTACCGAAGTTAGAAGGTTACGTCAGGCGATAGAGAAGTGGGGAGGGTCTTTCTTGAATAGAGTTTTTACCAAAGACGAATTAGATAATGCCAAGACCAGGGGAAGTTTATATCAGCATTTAGCCGGGAGGTTTGCTGCTAAAGAGGCGGTATTCAAGGCGCTGGGAGATTCAGAGTTGAACTGGAGGGATGTTCAGATTTTAAACGATAAAAATGGAAAGCCTTGTTGCAGGATTTTAAACGGTAAATCCAAGAGGATAGATGTGCATATATCCATTTCTCATATAAAAAATTATGCGGTTGCCAACGCGCTTATTACGCAGAAGAACTAAAAGTCATAAAGGCGATTTTGGCCATATTCTTATTTTAGGCGGCAGTGCTGGATTCTCCGGTGCAGCGGCATTATGCGCTGAGGCCTGTATACGTTCGGGAGCGGGAGTAGTTACTTTAGGAATTCCTAAGAGTATAAATAGCGCAGTGATAAAGATAAAAGCGAAAGAAGTAATTACACTGCCGTTACCCGAGACTAAACAGGGGGGATTGAGTTTATCCGGTTATAAAAAAATCAGTGATTTCTTAAGATCAATAGATTGTTTGATAATCGGGCCTGGTCTGGGAGTAGAGAAAACTACTCAAACCCTAGTGCGTAAGCTATTAGCTAAAATTGATAAACCCGCAGTAGTTGACGCCGATGGTTTAAATGCAATAGTTGGGCATTTAAATATTTTACGAGCAACCCCGCCTGCCGGACGGGCAGGGAGCAACGAGCGACGAGCAACGATCATGACTCCGCATCCCGGGGAGATGGGTAGATTAGTAAATAAAAAAACGGCCCAGGTTTTGGAGGATCGAGAGGGTGTGGTAAAAGAATTCGTGAAAAAAAATAAAGTCACTTTAGTTTTAAAAGGGCATCATACTTTAGTTGCTGATGATCAAGGGAATTTTTATACTAATCGGTCCGGTAATCCCGGAATGGCAACTGCGGGAAGCGGCGATGTATTAAGTGGTGTAATCGGTGCTTTCCTTGGGCAGGGATTAAATCTTTTCGACGCGGCAAAATACGCAGTTTATCTGCATGGCGTTGCCGGAGATCTAGCAGCGAAGCAAAAGACGCAGCTTGGCATGATTGCTTCGGATATCACCGCAAATATTCCCGAGGCGATAAGAAAATGCTCTTAGATATACTTGGTTAGGTTTGTGGGTAAGGATGCCGGTTTGGTAGTTAGGTTAAGTAGTTGGTGTTTTTAAAGCCCAACTACCTTACCCAACAACAAAACTAATTTCCTAACCTTAACTCAACTACGAATTATTAAGTCAACTTGAATTAAGTAAGTTGTATTGAACGACGCCGGCGTAGCTCAGTCGGTAGAGCAAGTGTTTTGTAAACACTGGGTCGGGGGTTCGATTCCTCTCGCCGGCTTTGAAAAATTATGGGTAGGTGGCGGAGTGGCCAATCGCACTAGACTGTAAATCTAGCGGACTCGTCCTTCAGAGGTTCGAATCCTCTCCTGCCCACTGTTT
>JAHIZC010000067.1 GCA_018814745.1 Candidatus Omnitrophota bacterium | reverse complement strand
CGCAGTCTTTTGTACTGACCAAACATATAACCGATTTCACGGCCTCCCACGCCTATATCGCCGGCAGGCACATCCGTATTCGGACCGATATGTCTAGATAACTCCGTCATAAAACTCTGGCAGAACCTCATCACTTCGTTATCAGGCTTTCCTTTGGGATCAAAATCTGAACCGCCTTTTCCTCCGCCCATAGGTAAAGTAGTCAAACTATTCTTAAATACCTGTTCAAAAGCCAAAAATTTAAGGATACTCAGATTCACAGTAGGGTGAAAACGAAGGCCTCCTTTGTAAGGACCTATTGCACTACTCATCTCTATACGATAACCTCTGTTCACCTGAATCTGGCCTTTACCATCCAGCCAAGGAACACGAAACATAATCACCCTTTCCGGCTCAACCATTCTTTCTAATACTTTGGCTTCTTTATACTTAGGATTTTTCTCAATAAAAGGCATTATCGACTCTACTACTTCGCGTACTGCCTGATGGAATTCAACTTCACCAGGATTATTTTTAATCACTTTATCCATAAACTCTTCGATCTTTCTAGGCATCAGCTTCCCCCTTTTAATTATTACATATTCTTTTTTGCCTATTAACTAAATCTATATCAGAACAATCTTTCTGTCAAGCCAATATTTATAGCAAAATAAAAAAAGCATCTTCCTCTATGATATGGAAAGACGCCTTTGTCTTATTCATAAATTATCTAAGAAAGTATACCACAAAAAAATACTTGGTCAAGCTTTTTCCTAACGCTTATAGACTAAATTGCCTCCATGGTAGATGGCGGCTTCTGGGCTATATTATAGGTAACGCTCACTACACCGGGAACTTCTTTAGTCAACCTTCTTGCCAACTTCTCTAAAGTCTCAAAAGGCAGCCTGGTTGGCTTAGCAGTCCTTGCATCAACGCTATCCCAACACCTAATCTCAATCTGTAAACCGAAATCCCTCTTCCCGTCTCTGATACCCGTAACTCTATCCTGATGTAAAATCGCCATATATTGAAAAACATCAGCACAAGCGAGCTCCTCTTCGGTAATAGTAGTAGCGAGTCTTATGATTTTAATCTTCTCCAGAGTGGCCTCTCCGATCACCCTGGTTGATAGAGCCGGTCCGGGGAAAGGCATGCGATCGTATATAGATGCAGGCAGCCCCAAGGCTCCGGCAACTTTTCTTACCCCGTCTTTTCTTATCTGCACCAGCGGCTCAATAATTTTATACCCGAAAGCCTCCTGCGGATTAATCCCCAGCTGTTCGAAAACATTATGCTGCCTTTTAATACCAGCCACAGTCTCATCCACATCAGTTAAAATCGTCCCCTGCAGGAGATACTTTGCGCCGCTCTCTCTTACTAGTCTTCCAAAAATTTTCTTATAAAAAGTCTGTGTAATCGCTTCTCTTTTTTCTTCCGGGTCAGTTATGCCTTTTAACGCCTGAAAAAATTCATCTTTTGCATCTACTATCTCTACATTAACACCCATTTGCGTAAAGATTGAAGCAATCATCTGCGGCTCACCTGCACGCATCAATCCGTTTTCTATAAAATATGTCTTCAATCTACTGCTCAAGGCTTTATGGCCTAACATTGTAACGGCTGAAGAATCAACGCCTCCTGATAAGGCATTTATCGCTATCCCATCACCGACAGAAGAGGAAATTTCTTTCACTTGTTGATCAATAAACTGCTGAGTATCTAAATGCTCTGTTTTAATCTCTTTTGCCGTCATCACTTCCTCCTCTTTATTCAAATCTTTTACTTTCTGCTAGGTTTTTTTGCTCTTGATATCTTTAGTGAGGATTACCGCTTCGGCGATCTCGCGCATTGATTTACGGCTATCCATGCTTTGCCTCTGAATCAATCTATATGCCTCAGAAGGCAGGATATTTGTTTCCTGGGAGAGTATGTCTTTTGCCCGCTCGATTAGTTTACGGGTAGTCAATGCTTCTTCGGCACTGCGTGCGCGTAAATCTAACTCTGCGTTCTCAATCGCTATCGCTGCCTGATTAGCTAAAGTAGTAAGTAAATCTAGCTCAAGCTTGGTGAATTTATGTTTTTTGGAAGTATAGCAGTTAAGCACTCCAATTACTTTGCCCTTTACTGCCAAGGGTACGCTGGCTAAAGAACAGAGGCCGTCCTTTTTAGCAATATCACGGTTTAAATAACGCGCGTCCTCTTTTACGTTTAAAACAGTTAGGGGTTTATTATTCAGAGCTACATCACCGGCAATACCATCCCCTAACTTAATATTGGGCTTCTTATTGTATTCTTCTGAAATAGACTGGGTTGCCTTAACCACTAACTCTTTCCTGTCCGGATCAAGCAGCATCAGTGACGAGACCTTAGAATTCATGATCTCGGCAGTAACATTTACCACCAGGCGCAGAAGCTCTTCAAGATACAAACCGGAGGTAATCAGATTAGCGACCTTAGAGAGTGCTTCGATCTGCTTGATATAGATTCGATAGGTTTTCTTTTTGGTTGTCTTTGGCATGCTATAAAATTGGCAGGTATTTATCTATCTCG
>JAHIZC010000066.1 GCA_018814745.1 Candidatus Omnitrophota bacterium | reverse complement strand
TTTCAAGGAAAAGAGTGTCAGGCCTGTAAAGACGCCTGTCCCTTCGGAGCTATCAATTATGAAGAGAAAGATGAAATCCAAGAATTAAAAGTGGGCGCGATTGTTTTGGCGAGCGGGTTCGACATATTTGATACAAAAAAGGCAGCTCAATATGGTTATGGGAGGATTAAAGAGGTATACACTGCTTTGGAATTTGAGAGATTGTTAAATTCATCCGGGCCAACCCAAGGCAAGGTTTTATTAAAGAATGGCCAGCCGCCTAAAAGTATTGCGCTTATTCATTGCGTTGGCTCAAGAATTCCAAAATTTAATGAACACTGTTCTGGCGTGTGTTGTATGTATTCCTTGAAATTCAGCCATCTTTTAAAGAAAAAATTACCTGATGCCTCGATTACTCAATTTCACCATGATTTATGCCTGGCAGGTAAGGGCTATCAGAGATTTTTTAATAACGTCAAAGATAAAGGAGTGGAATTTACCAGGATGAAAGATCCTGATTCAGTTGAAATTAAAGAGGAGCATGGGAAAATTTTAGTTAACTGTGAAGATGTTAGAGGAGAAAGAAAAAACTCACAGTTTGATATGGTAGTGCTGGCACCGGCAATAGAAGGGGCAGGAGATGCCCAAAGATTAGCCAAGGCCTTTGATATTTCTCAAGAAAAGAGTGGTTTCTTTGTTGAAGAACATTCTAAGTTGGCTCCGGTTTCCACTGTCTCTGAAGGGATATTTATTGCTGGATGCGCGCAAGGCCCAGGAGATATTCAGAGTTCGGTTGCACAGGGGCAGGCAGCTGCCGGAAGAATACTTTCAAAGCTCATACCCGGTGAAAAATTAGCGCTTGAGCCAATGATTGCAGTAGTAGATGAGAACCTGTGCAGCGGTTGTAAGATGTGTATTGTCCTCTGCCCTTATAAGGCGATAACCTATGATGATAAAGAGAAGCAGGTTAAGATTAATGAGGTTTTATGCAGGGGCTGCGGGGTTTGCGTGGCTGCTTGTCCTGTAGGCGCAATTAAGGCCAGGCATTTTACAGACAAACAGATAGTCGCTGAGATAAAAGGGTTATTAGAATAATACAGATGGCTGGGTTTGAACCAAAGATAATCGGCTTTCTTTGTAATTGGTGTTCTTATGAAGGCGCAGATGCAGCGGGCAAGGCACAAAAGCCATACCCGGGTAACTTAAGGGTTATTCGGGTGATGTGCAGCGGAAGGATTGACCCGCAATTTATAATTGAGGCTTTTCAGGATGGCGCCGACGGAGTAATGGTTTTAGGTTGTCATCCGGGTGATTGCCATTATAAAGAAGGAAATTATAAGACGTTACGAAGATACACGCTGCTTAAAAAAATACTCGCCCAATTTGGTATAGAAGAGGATAGATTAAGGCTTGATTGGGTCTCAGCCAGTGAAGGCGATAAACTGGTTAAAGTGGTAACCGAGATGGTAGAGAAGGTAAGATCATTAGGACCTTTAAAATGAGTAAACCAAAGGTTGCTTTATATTGGTGTTCAAGCTGCGGAGGATGCGAAGAATCGGTTGTAGACTTAGCCCAAGATTTATTAAAGGTTGTGGAGGCAGTGGATATAGTCTTCTGGCCCGTAGCATTAGATTTTAAATATAAGGATGTAGAGGCGCTTGCTGACGGAGAGCTCGCTGCTACGCTTATAAATGGAGCGATAAGAACCGACGAGCAGGAGCATATAGCCAAGCTATTAAGGAAGAAATCAAAACTTATAATTGCCCATGGGGCTTGCGCGCATCTGGGAGGAGTGGTGGGCTTAGCCAATTTTTCTAAACGGGAGGATATCTTAAACCGAGCATACAAAGAAGTCCCTACAGTAAAAAATCCCAAACAGACACTTCCGCAAGTTGAGACAGAGGATTCCGGACATAAGCTTAATTTATCCGGTTTCCATGATTCAGTAAAGGCCTTAGATCAGGTAATAGAAGTGGATTATTACATTCCTGGTTGTCCTCCCCCGCCTGATTTGATAAAAAATGCAGTGATGGCAATTTTAGAAGGCAAGCTTCCTGAAAAAGGCAGTGTCCTGGCAGAAAAGAAAGCACTTTGCGATAGCTGTTCGCGCAAAGATTCCAAACCAGAAAAAACCAAGATAACTGAATTCAAACGAGTTTATGAGATAGAGTGGGATGCCAAAAAGTGTTTCCTGGATCAGGGGATTATTTGCCTGGGGCCGGCAACCAGAGGCGGGTGCGGCGAAAGATGCATAAAGGCGAATATGCCCTGCCGTGGCTGTTTCGGGCCAACAGATAATGTTAAAGACTACGGAGCGAAATCTTTATCAGCCCTTGCATCCATAATTGATTCAAATGACGAAGAAGAATTAAAAAAAATTGTAGATTCAATCCCTGATTCAGCCGGACTATTTTACAGGTATAGCCTGGCTTCTTCGCTATTGCAGGGTAAAATAAAGAAGAAATAAAATGGGTAAACGAATAATAATCGATCCTATTACCAGATTAGAAGGCCACGGAAAGATTGATATTTTTCTCAATGAGGCCGGCGATGTAGAGCGGGCCTATCTTCAAGTACCGGAATTTAGGGGATTTGAAAAGTTCTGCGAAGGAAGGGCAGCAGAAGAGATGCCTGCGCTTACCCAGAAGATCTGCGGGGTTTGTCCTACCGCCCACCATACTGCCTCAAGTAAAGCGCTGGATGCTTTGTTTAATGTAGAACCGCCACCGGCAGCAAAAAAGATTAGAGAACTGATGTATAATGCGTTTATGTTTGAGGATCACCTCCTGCATTTTTATGTTTTAGGCGGGCCGGATTTTGTGGTTGGGCCGGATGCACCTGCCGCAGAAAGAAATATCTTAGGGGTGATAGCTAAGGTA
>JAHIZC010000006.1 GCA_018814745.1 Candidatus Omnitrophota bacterium | reverse complement strand
CTTTTTAATCTGCGCTTCTATGCTGTCCATTTTCTCTTTTTTCATCTCGCGCTTGTTGTCAAGGTCGGCCAAGGGACCCATCATGTCGTAATCATACCTCGGCACGACATGGACGTGAAAGTGGTCGATTGTCGCAGGGGCTGTTGCGATGTTGCAGGAATCGCATCCAAAGCATTTTTTCATCGCTTCGAATAAAATTTAAGGCCAAAATGTTGCAGGGTTATCTTCGCGAATCGCTTTATATTGACGGACTTTTTCCTCATTATGCCCGACATATGAAATTTCGTCAAAAAGTGGCATATGCTGAAAGAGGTTTGAATTTTGAAATCCGAAATCAATTAAATTCATAATAAGCTAGAAAGCGTTTTTGTCGGAAAATAATTCCTCACTTAGTATACATCTTTAAAAGGATGCCTACAAGAAAAAATCACCGCTAGTGCCGAAGGGGAACCTCTCAAAATCTCTAACTAGCGATTATATAGCGGTTACCTGACCGTAGCAGAAGCTATCTATTATATTAAAAGAGATCTTATGCTAAGCCTTTTGCATACAGTCAGTTATACAGATTAAATCTTATTGACAAGAAATGAAATTAGTGTTATCTTTTATCGTTATATTTCGGTGCAAGACTGCCAAAAAAGGAGGGCAAAATGCTATTAAGAAAAAAAAGGAAAGTTGCGGCAACAGCGAACAAAACGGAAACAACCACAATGAGCTGCGAAGATTTTATTTCAAAGGTTCAGCAAAAAGCATATGAAATCTATGTGAATAGAGGCCATGCGCACGGCAACGATCTCGAAGATTGGCTAAGAGCAGAGAAAGCAATAAAAAAAGAACTGAGAATAAAATAAGAAATAGTCCCCATAATTTTAACTCTCAAATTCTCCGATAAAATTCTAAGAGGATGATTTACTGGGCCCCTTTTTTACATTTTTACCAACCCCCTACGCAGTTTCATGCAATTTTGCAAAAAATCTGCAATGAATCGTATCGCCCTCTCCTGAAAATCTTTACCGAACAGCCAAAAGCTAAAATCACCGTAAACATCTGCGGAGTGCTTACCGAAATGCTCAACGACCACGGTGCAAGAGATATCATTGACGGATTGAAACAACTTGCGCTTTCAGAAAAATTGGAATTTGTGGAATCCGCTAAATATCACGCAATTCTGCCTCTGATGCCGCCGGATGAGATCCATAGGCAGATTAACTTGAATCATAAAACAAACGAGTTTTTCTTTAAAGAAGCCTACGAGGTTAGAGGGTTCTTCCCGCCTGAAATGTGCTATTCCAACCAACTTGCCAGTTTACTCTCAACAATGGAATACGAATGGATGCTGCTCGGAGGAGTTGCCTGCCCTCAGGCCTGGCCGCTGGAGTTAATCTACAAAGCTCCCCTAGGCAAAAAGGGGATTAATATTTTTTACCGCGATGATATCCTCAGCAACAAAATCAGCTTTCAGGATATTGACAGCAAAGGCTTTATCGCAGATCTCACTGCTTTAGCAAAGGACAAAAAAGATATCTACGTGATCACGGCAATGGATGCGGAAACATTCGGACACCATATCCATAATTGGGAAAAGGTATTTCTTGAAGATGTCTACAGTACCCTGGAGAGCCAACAACCCGCTTATACAAACATCAAACAAAAAACAGACCTAGCTCAACAGCATAAAAACATCATCGATACCGGTACGAACGGGCAAATCGAAATTGTTACGATCAGCGAGCTACTTGAGCATTTTCCTGTGAAAAGTTCTAAAAATCCTTTCGCCTCTTCCTGGAGCACAACAAAAGAAGATATTGAAAAGAAAAACTACTACCCCCTCTGGAAAAACGAAGCTAATCCGATACACAATCTGCAATGGGAACACCTCAACCTCTGCCTTGAGCTCGTCAATGCTTCAAAAAGCGTGGCAAAAGATAAAGAAAGCATTCATTTCGCCGAGATTGCGCGTGCCCTGCTTGACAGGGCAGTTTACAGCTGCCAATTCTGGTGGGCGAATAAAGGCAGAACATGGGATATTAATCTTGTGAACAAAGGCTTAATTCTGCAGGAAGAGGTGTTATTTAACGCCTATAAAGCAGTTATATCATCATCCTGCCGCGAGGATTTTAAAAAAAGAACTTACCGCAGTTTGATTGCTACAAGGGATATTGCGAATAAAATAAGGGATTTACTTCTTAAGGGATAACGATATAATAGAATTTAATTAAAAAAGGAAAGGCCATGGGAGAATTAAGAAAAGACCCGATTTTAGGAAGATGGGTAATTATTGCTACTGAACGCTCAAAAAGGCCGGGAAGTTTTTTTAAAGAATCCGGCGCTGACCAGAAAACCGACCCGCTGAAATGCCCGTTTTGCATCGGCCATGAATCAATGACCCCTCCGGAAATCTATAGCATCAGAGACCCTAAGACAAAAGCCGATACTCCGGGATGGAAGGTTAGAGTCGTCCCTAATAAGTTTCCGGCATTAGGAATTGACCATCCCCTAGAAAGAAAAGGTAAAGGCGTATTTGATAAAATGACAGGTTTCGGTGCGCACGAAGTCGTAATCGAAACTCCGGATCACGAGCGCGAATCAAAAGACCAGTCTATAGAAGAGATAACCTCCTGGATTTCGGCAATCCAATTCCGCGCCGACGACCTGACCAAAGATAAGCGTTTCCGCTATATCTTAATTTTTAAAAATAAAGGCTTCAGCGCCGGCGCTTCCCTTTCGCACCCCCACCATCAGATTATCGCAACACCGGTTACGCCTAAACGGGTAAAAGAGGAACTCGCGGGGTCGCTTGCGTATTTTAAGTTAAAGGAGCGCTGTATCTTCTGCGATATTATTGACCAAGAACTAAGCGAAGGGGAAAGAATCGTCTATGAAAACGATACTTTCGTAAGTTTCTGCCCTTATGTTTCGCGCTTCCCTTATGAAATTTGGGTTCTCCCAAAAAAACACATTATTGACTTCTATGATTCATTTATGAGAAGCTCGATAAATTCTTTTGCCGAGCACCTGAAGATTATCTCGCAGAAACTTGCATCAATATTGGGCGATCCGGAATACAACTACATTATTCACTCCTCTCCTAACCGCTTCGCTCGCCCGGATTACTGGAAGACAATTGAAAACGACTACCATCTACACCTGGAGCTTCTTCCGCGTTTAACGCGCGTTGCCGGTTTTGAGTGGGGCACAGGCTTCTACATCAATCCCGTCTCTCCGGAACAAGCAGCCAAAGAACTAAGAGAAGCAAAAATAGGCTAAAGAAAGGATTGCAATGAAAGTACTCTTTGCCTCCTCCGAAGTTGTGCCTTTTGCCAAGACCGGCGGGCTTGCCGATGTCTCCGGGGCATTACCCCAGGCCCTAAATAGCCTCGGAGCAAAATGCAGTGTGATCATGCCGCACTACAGTATGGTTGCAAAAAACGGATTTTTACCTAAACTTATCAAGCAAAAAGTAAAAATCCAACTTGGCCAAGAGGAAGAAACCTTTGATCTTCTTTTATTAAAAGATAAGAAAACCAATATTTACTTCGTTGAGAATAAAAAATACTTCGACCGCGAAGGCCTTTACGGAACCTCTCAAGGGGATTATCCTGATAACTATAAACGATTCGCTTTTTTTGCAAAAG
>JAHIZC010000244.1 GCA_018814745.1 Candidatus Omnitrophota bacterium | reverse complement strand
CTATGCAAAATGCAAAAATCCTGAATGTAGTCATAAGTGTTTTCCTCTGTCTACTCCCGGATTTGAAAAGTATCAGAGGGCGACATTACGGTTAAAAGATGAAGTGGTCAGCGGAATTATTAATGACAACTCTACCTGCCCAAGAATATCAGCGAGGCTAAATCGCACATTTAACACCACAGGATCTACCGCAACCATTGACCGTTGGAAGCATCAAGAAGCCGATAAATTAGACTTTAAGGAAATTATCTCAAAGCTTGGATTTTCCGGCATCCTCTGCATTGATGAATATAAGCCTAAAAGGGCTTCTGGTTATGACTTGATAGATTCGGATTCCAAGACCTCAAGGATACTCTATCTTGAGAAAGCTTACGGACTAGGCCGTGGCATTGTCAAAGAGCACTTCCAGACGGTAAAATCATTAGTAATCAACCCTTGGGCTATTATTTTTGATATGCGGGCCTGTTTTCCAAAAGCAGCCAAAACAGTCTTTGGCAAAAACATCATTATTCAGCATGACTACTTCCATGTGATGAAAACAATTCATTACCACTTAAACCGCGCAATGGCTGAATACAGGAAAATCCTTCAAGGCATGGAGATAAATACGCTGGATATCTGGTTCGCCCGCTGGATTATCTTAAAGAACATGGAGCGCTGGTCTAGCAAAGAACGCGCAATCATAGAAAACTTAATGCACAGATACAAAGGCACTACCATTGAAGATATTCTTATCCTGAAACAGAAAATCAGGAATATCTTCCTTTTATCAAAGAACCAAGTTGAAGCATATCAAAAGCGTGATAAACTTACTGCCGAAAATTGGCAGATAAAGAATCAACACTTTGCTAATATTATCAAATTCTTAAATACGCTTTACTTCAAATACATGACTACATTCTTGGATCATCCAGAAATTCCAAGAAGCGGTAATTCAGAGAATGTGATTCGCACCTGGCGGCAGATGGAGAAGGTGCGTTATGGGTTTAAATCTGATAAAGGCCGCATAGATCATTTGAAATTATACCAGCTGCAAAAATACCTAAAAAATGAAATTTAGCCCAGTGCACAAAATTTTTACCGAACTCGTTGATAATCAACTTATTGCAATAAATCGTTGCAACAAACTTGAGAAAGCTTCAAAATTTCTTGTTGACTCTCAAGCCCTATCTGCAAGAGGCTCGGCATACCGCCGTTAGAGGGCGGTTTTTTTATTTGTCTTAAGGCGGTATAGCGGACGAGCCCTTGTTAAAAACAGAATAGTTTTTTGAGTGTCAACACATCTTGAAGCGAGGACGCGCGGCTGGGGCTGCCGCCGCCCAGCCCCAGCCGCAAGCCGAGCCGGACACGCACTGCATTAGCTGGAAGCGAGCGGCCAAGTGGCTGTCCGACAATTTAATTTTAGGATGCCATTAGTGAATCAAATAATCCTTGTGCACTGTATTCTTCTTGTAACTCTTTACTCTTATCGTTTATGTTACTGGTAAAGAGACCAATTGTATTCCGGGTGGCTTAAAAATGAGCATTTTCCTTGAGACTTTCGCTATTTTCTTGATATTGTGGACAATGGCAATGAGCATAAATTCTGCTTTTACTTTTATCAGGCCGCGCAGAAGGAATTGCCTGAAGCCTAAATTGTGCTTAATATTGCCAAAGACAGGTTCAACGATTACTTTGCGCCTGCCATAGATTAGTTTTCCGTAGGCGGTGTTAAGTTTGCTGCGCATTTTATAGATTTGGCCTATATTATCGTAGACTTTTATTTCCCTGCCGTGTGTAGTTTTAGTGCATCTGCCAAAGTACTGGCAGGTTCGGCATTCACGGCAGCGATAAACAGAAGAATAGGCTCCATTTTCGCCTTCTTCTTTTTTCCTATGGCTAAAGATAAGTTCTTTGTGGTTAGGGCATAGGTATACATCTTTCTTGGGGTTATAAATAAAATGCTTTTTGTAAAAAGGGGAATCTTCTTTAGTTGGATTGCCGCGTTGGGCTGTTTGGTATTTAGCATCAGGGATATAGGCGTCAATATTTTGTTTTGACTCTAATTTTTTTAAGTTTTCCATAGAATTATAGCCGCTGTCGGCAGTAACTACGATGGATTCTTTGGTTGAGGCTTCAGGTAAATTAGCACTTGTTTGCTCTATTAAAGGGATAAGCTGTTCAATATCATTTGCCTTGTTTATTACATCGCATGATAAGATAATCTGTTCTTTCTCATCAACAGCTATTTCGGCGCGGTAACCTGGCCTGATTAAATTACCCTCTTGCCTCTGGAATTTAACATCTGAGTCGGTAAGGTTAATCTCCTTTAGGGATTCCTCTTCCAATTTAGCTTTTCCTTCTTTGATCTTTTCTAAACGCTTTTCTTGAGAGCGTAATTCCTTAGGGAGTTCATCGCCGCGCCGGTCAGGTCCAAAGATGTTATCTTCTTTATCATCGGTTGCCTGGGCAGTATCCAAGAGCTCTTTGATTTTTTTCTCAATGGCCCGCTCTTCCAAGATGAGCTTTTCTCTGTCATAGGTTTTCTCTCTGTAGGCATTGGCCTCAATAACAGTTGAATCTAACGAAATGTGACCTAGCCCCACAAGGCCAAGCTTTTTACAGAGCCTGACTATCTGAACAAAGAGATTAGATATCTCTCCGGCATTGTTTTTTCTAAAGTCTGAGATGGTGCGAAAATCTGGTTTTTGCATACCAGATAAAAAGATAAAGGCAACATCGGTTTCTGTCCCCTTGCCAATCTTACGAGAGCTAAAGGTTGAGGTGGCATAACCATAGAAAAGAATTTTAAGCATCATCTTGGGATGATAACTGGGATTGCCGACAGATGCGACCTTTTTATAAAGACAGCTTAAATCAAGCTGTTCTACGACATCATCTATTACCCAGGCGAGATGGTCTTTAGATAGGTAGTCTCCGATACTGGTAGGAAAAAGAAGCATTTCTTTGTTATTGTAATTACGCACGTTTAATGACATTTATCAGCCTCCTTGATTGGTTTCATCGTCGGGAAATGTTCATTTTATCATCGAGAATATTATAGCGCAATATAGGCGCTTTGCAATACTTTTATCTACGATACACCGACGAGAAACAGCAAGGATTGTCGGACAGCCACCTTGGCCGGCGGCCTTCGAGCTAATGCAAGGCGTGTCCGGCGCAGTGGGGCTGCGGCTGGGTGCGGTCAGCCGCAGCCCCAGCGTCCTCACAGCAATAAGTTTATAAGAACAAGTTCGTCCGCTTGCCGCTACCACAATTAAAAAATCCAGTGTCGCGGCATATTGCGCCTCTTGCGGACTGTGCT
>JAHIZC010000240.1 GCA_018814745.1 Candidatus Omnitrophota bacterium | reverse complement strand
TGCTACGGTTTTTATCTCATCTCCCGAGTCATAATACCAGCCTAAATTTGACTTGAGGTCGTCTGAAAACGGCATCTCTATATGGGCTACTACTACAGTTCTCTCTGCCACAAACGGCGCCCATTTTCTCATATTCTTCAAATTTTCTGTCTTTGCAGATTCTATCTCGCTCATATCTATAGGAGAGCCTGAAGATTTATCCCAATCCAGCAAAATTCTTTGTTGATATGGCAGCTCTAATCTGCGAGATTTCTTGGGATGAGCTCTTTTAGCTCTATCATCAATATACCAAACAGCTTCATTGATAACTTCTTTTAAGGATTTTCGGTCGGACTCAATTGTTTTTATTTCTTTTACATCTTCATACCGTATATCTTTCTTCCCGGTAAATTCATCGCAGAATTCAAAGAAACTTAATTCTCTTCTTGCCTCCTTAGAACGAAATGCAGCATTAGCTTCTAACCTCACGTTAATAATATCCTCGGCATCTTCCCGGGGATCGGTAGTTCTGATTACCACGCCATTATATTTAGCTTCGCGCTCAATTTGTTCTGCTAACTTCTTTAAGAATATTTTGATTACCTTTTGGAACTCAGGAAATTTTCCTATTTTATAGAATAGATTTTTGTTTTCATCATTCCAGTCTATACTCCTTTTAATTTCATCTCTTAAGGTGCTGTATTTTTCTCCTTCATCTTGTGTATCAACACCGTCTATTTTTATAGGTTCTGTTGAGTAGTCTATTCTTTCTTTATTCAAGAAATCCTCTGCATATTTGACAGCGGCATCTTTTAAAACACTATCTTTAGCTCTTAGATCAATCCCAAGTTTGCCTGCTTCTAGTAGTAAGTAATATATTATGACTCGCACCAAAAATCCTCCATTGATATAACGCAATCCAAAATAACCTGCTAGCCAATATGCTAATTCTCTTCTTTTTGAACCCATCAATCCGCTTATGATGACCTTTATAAACTTTCCCAACACAGGCCTTGGAATATCTTTAAGGGGAAGAGAAAACTCAAATGTACTCCCTTTTCCAAGACTACTTTCAATTAAATCAAACTCTCCGCCCACTGATTCTACCGCATCTTTTAAGGTCGGAAGCCCATAGCCTGTGCCCCTTCTCTTAAAATCAGATTCAGTATAACCGTGAATCATTATCAATTTCTGCTTTTCTTTAGGAATACCCTTGCCGCCATCGCTAACTTTTATCACCAACAAATGTTCTCTTAACTCTAATGTTATTGATATCCATTGGCTCTCACTATATTTTGCGGCGTTCTTGACTAATTCTTCCAGCCCCATCTTGAGCATAGCGCTATAGGTGGACACCTCGCCCAATCTTTTGGCCTCATCCGATATATGCAATTGTATTTTGATCCCGGGATATAATTTCCTTAATGAATCCGTGATGCCTTCAATAAATTCCTCTATGGCGCATTTGCTCATCGACCTTCCCAGCCAGCTTATTGACTCATTGATAATTTTTACTGCCGCATCACCGGCGCTTATCATTGCCAACAAGCTATTTTTCAGCCGCTCAGAAAATTCTTGCTGGCTAAAACTTATTTTTAAGCTCTTTAAACAATCTCTAAAAGGTTCGTTAAGCTGATCAACGAATTTCAAAATCTGTTCTGTCTCTATTATGCCTCTGAGATAATCCCATGAAACCTTGGAGAGGATACCAATATTATTTCTGCAATTATTTATGATTTCCTGCATCTTCTCGGGAACTTCTTTCCGAAACTTTGCTTTAATCCTATTCGCAAATCCGCCCATTGATTCGAGTTTATTCTTTAAATCATGAATATTTTGCGAGAGTAACGCATCCTCCTGAATCAAGGGTAACTCTATTAAGAACTCAGTAGAAAATTGCTTACCCTCATCGCGCCTGCCAGGTTCTCTACTTAACTTGATGTCTGCCATAATATTATTCAGAATCTTCTTCGTGCGCCAAAGCGTAAGGGAATGTAGTCGAGGTTTAGTAGAAAAGAACAGTGCCTCAAATAAATAACGCCTATACTCAGCAGGGATTCCCTTGCCGTCATCGCGGACTGCGATAATCACTTTATTATCTTTCTTCAACAGTTCTATCTCTATGTTATTAGCTCCTGCCTCAAAACTATTTTTAAACAGGTGCAAAACCAACTCTTTTAACTCTGTGCTGATAATGACTTCGTAGTATTTTTCTAAAAAGTAGAATTTAATTTTAGAATATGCCTCTTCGCTAAGCTGTTCCTTGCTTAATTCCTGTATCTGGCGCAAAAATTTGTTAATTTCAGCTTTTATGATTTTGTTTTCATCGATGGCTATCTCTGTCGAAGAGAGAATTTGGTTAACGATTAGGGCTATGTTTTTATAATCTTCTCTTATTACACTAAAAATACT
>JAHIZC010000065.1 GCA_018814745.1 Candidatus Omnitrophota bacterium | reverse complement strand
CAAAAAATAGGACATTTTATATTATTTTGGATAGATTCTTCCATTTTATAATCGCTCTTCCCGGATTATTGCTTCTACAGGACAAACTTTAATACATTCACCGCACTCATCGCAATCATTCTTTAGAATTATAAAATTACCATTGTTATCCCGTTCAATGGCACCCATGGGACACTCTTCAGCGCAACGTTCACAATTATTGCAGTTCTTCGTAATTCTATAGGGCATAATTTATTATTTAGATATGGGTAAACAATCTTCTCTCCAGCAGCAACTCATTTGGTCACAATAATCCTTAGCTGTTCCAAAACTTCGCAGGTACCGTAAAGCCGACAGTTTTCACAGCATGTTCCAAATTCTCTGGGTTTCATAAATTAATACTCAAACTATTTATTCCCCAGAATCTTAAACATTCCTGTACCGCAATTAAGCATTTGCCTTTCATGGCTTTGACCTTCCGCTAGTATTATAGACCTTGGGCTTTGTTATTCTTTTGTCTCCTTTTCTAGTACCCTCAGGAAGGCATCTACCACTTTTGGGTAGAATTGTGTTCCTGCCTTCTTCTTAATCTCAGATATAACAAGCTCTTTAGGAATGGCCTTGCGATAAGGCCTATCGGATATCATAGCCTCGTATGCTTCAGCAGCCGAGATTATGTAAGCGCCTAAAGGAATCTCCTCGCCTTCTGTCCCCCTGGGATAGCTCTTCGTGCCATTCTTAAACCAGTGGCGATGATAAAGTATCAAAGGCACGCACCTCTTTAGAATTTCAACACTGCTTATTGCTCTTGCGCTTCTCCCCGGATAGCTAATAACTAGATTCCATTCTAAATCAGACAAGGTGGTGGGCTTTGTAAGAAGCCCCTCTTTTATCTCCAGCTTGCCTATATCATGCAAAAGCGCAGCATAATTGATGTCTTCAATCTGGTCATCAGGCAGGCCCAACTCTTTGGCTGTCAGTACTGCGTACTTCGCAACATTTTCAGAATGATTTATCTCATATCCATTTCTCAAGTCAATAAGAGAAGAAAGGGCTTTGAGTATCTGCAAAAAATTCTCTTTTAGTTTTTCATATTCTTGTTCAGACATCATAGCTCCTTTTTTTAATAGATTTGTTTTTTCGCATTTCAACTAACGTAGGGATTAATCATCATCCGGCAGATCTGTTGTGATAACTTACGCTACAGTTGACACTGTGACCATTCTTCATGGTTACTTCTTTTGCGTCCTTCACCCCGTTAGAAAACTCCTTACAACCCCGTTACAAAAGTTTCTAACGGGGTTCATTTCTTTTTTAGCTTTACCCCGTTAGAAATATTAGTATCATCATCCCATTGCGCAAAATTTCTAACGGGGTTTACATTTTAAACAATATCCTTCCATCTTTTACCCCCTTGGTATATTTACTTCTATATAATGTTGGAGTTCTGATTTAACTTTTTCACTTAATCCCTCAAAGGTAATGCCATAATAAATTTTTGAGTCTTGGGGCCTTTTCCAGACAATCCAACCCTGCGTCTTAAAATTGGGGACTTTCCCTCCGTAAAAGAATAATCTTAAATTAATGGGCTGATCATCATTAAGTTCTTTTTGTGTCTGAAAACAAAGGCCGCTTGAACTAATATTCTCTGCAAAGGATTTTATATTTCGCAAAGGGCCGGGTAATTCAATCTTTAAAATTACAGTGTTATGGAAATCCTTGGTGAGAGCTAGCCGAGGCGAATTTCTTCTTTCTGGCGATTTGCCCAAAATCCAAAGCTCTCCTTTTTCTTCAGGTAAAGTCAATTCGCGAGCTATTCCCCTTTTTACAAGTACATCTTTCAAAGATTCACTTGTTTCTTTAAGGTGTTCATATTCTTTTTCTTTCTCCGATAAAGCCTTCTCCTTCTCGCTGCGTATAGCTGCTTCCTGTTCAAAGAGCTTACTCTTTTCTTGCAACTTTAATTTAAACTGAGCGTATTCTTTTTCCTTTTGTATCGCTGTTTTTTCTATTGTTTTACGAATAATCTCTACTTGTTCCAAAAGTGCTTCTTTTTTTTCTAATTGTAATTTAAGTTCTCCCATCCTTTCGGTTAGATTT
>JAHIZC010000239.1 GCA_018814745.1 Candidatus Omnitrophota bacterium | reverse complement strand
CGAACCAGTAAGCCAACACCCAGTATAAATAATACAGCCATAACCAAAAACTTCTTGAGGCTATGGCAATAAATAAAACTGCTATACCTACTAATCCCAAGATATAGTAAGGAAGCGCGTTATCCTTAAAAATATTCCCCATGGCTTTGGATAAAAGCACTGTATCAGAGTAAAGCCAAGGGTATTTTTCTTCCATGTTTGTAAGAAAAAGATAAGGCTTTAACTTTAACATGTCCTGGGTTCTGCCGGATGCCTTGAGAAGATCGTTGAGCTCTCTTACTGACAGGCTTCCTAACCTGTGCCTGGGATTCTTAAGCTCATAGCAAATAGCCCTGGAATAGCTTCCAGTCATGGCAAAGGTCTTCGGGAGTATCATCTCATTGCCGGAAGGCGCAAAATCAAAGTTCCATGTCCCCGGTACTTCAAAATAGCCGCTTATCTTAAAATATGTTGAGTCCTGATCACGATTACCGGCTTCTTTTGGCGGCACAACCATTACCAAGGCTTTACTGCCTGAGATATCCTCAAGGGATGAGCCTAAGAGGCTAGTTTTCATCACCACAGGGATATTGTCAAAGGGTCCCAAAATGGCGCCCTTTCTTCCGTAGTTGAGGCCGATATACCAACCGAAGCCTATGTAGAAAAGCGGAATCAGCACTAATAGCCTTATAAACCTACTTTTAAAACTAAGCGGTTTGTCCATGATTTTGTACTCCCTCTTTTAACAACTTCACTGCATCTTCAAGATGTACCAGCTTACCATGGTAGTAACACATCCCCAGCTCAAGCATACCCAAATCAGCCAGGATAACGTATTGTGAGCAGAATTCCGGGGCAATGTTATACAGCCTCATCCTTAAGCCCTCATAATTGAACCTGCTTGAGGCTACAACTAATAAGCAACTATACCTTGAAATCTTCTCTATATCGTAGCGGTATCTCTTGATGAATGTCTTTAAGATCCCGAGCGTTTTATAGCGGGTTTCCATTTCCAAGGCTATATTAATTCCTTCCGCAAGCGTTATTAGACCATCGGGGATTTTCTCACCCGGACGCTTGCCTCTCCTTAGATCCCACTCGCAGGTCCATTCTTTGATATTCAGGTGGCTTCTAAGCAGGATAAAAGCCTCTATCATATTGTTATGATGAATAAAAGTATTTAACCCGGCATGGGCTTTCTCAAAATAGTAATGTTCAACCATGGCCTGATCGCTAATCATCTCCCTGCCTTTATGGGTTAAATAATAGATTTTTGTCTTGAATAAAGACTCGTAATAAGCGCTGATAAACCCCTCACTAAGAGTGTAATCTATGAGCCAGCGCGTAAAAGACAAATTCATTACCACCTGAATAAAAATCTCCAATTGCTTCCTAGTTGCATACCGAAAAGTATAGATAAAAATGAGTAATGATTTAATCCTGCGCGCTTGTTCTTCTTTTGTTAATCTACCTCTTTTCATAATAACAATGCCTTTCTAGCCCCGCCCTGCTTTAGGGGTTTTTGGATGGGTGGGTTTTGGGTGATTTTGATTGGGACAGGCGTGCGGTAGCCTTCGAGCAGGTTGTTGAAGAAGCCGCCTATCAGGCCACCGCCCGCCGCTAACTTTAAGTGCTTGGGGGTAATAAACATACTTAAAAAACAATTCGCAAAATAATTAGCGTAATCAAATTGGAAGAATTCACACCTACCCGCTAGTTTTTTTAAAATTAATTTGTTAATTAATTCTGACATCTAAACTCCTATTTTAGAACCTACTTTACCCAATCCCTTATCCGCATGAAGAGTTAATGCTGTAGCTGCTTCTCCTATACCGGATAACACACCCTTGGTCATAAACCAGGCTATCCCTGGAGACATAACTAAAAGCACTCCTGTTACCGTATTAAAATAAGGCTTCTCAAAGAACCAAGAAGTCGTCCCGGAAGCAAGACTTGCCTGAAGAGTAGACATATAAACCGCGGCATAATGAATTAAGGCCCAAACTATGACCCAGGATTTTACCCAAAAGAGATAAATAAAATACTCCTTCAAGATGTTAAAAGTCCCGAATAAAAGACACAGCAATAAAGTAAACGGAAACAGGCTATAAATAATCATTACCGCATAGCCCTGTAAGTACGGCAAAGCTTTAATCATAAACTCCGATAATGTGGTTGAAAAGAACTGCCCTACAAACGACGATGCATAAGCCAGCAAGCTGGCAGGCTGCTTCATCAGCCAGCTCATGCTGACAGTCTTAGGCTCTATGCCGTAACCGGTCATACCTGAAGCCATATCTACGGCCGACTTTTCAGCATGTCCGGCAAGAAGCTTTATCTTTATTGCCTTGTAGTCTATAAAGAGACTAGTAAAGGGGCCCTTTGCGCCTAGCTTATCTATCTCTGTCTTAATATAGTCCGTTAATCTTGAATCCAGGGATTCCCAGCGTTTTCGCTGATCTAAATCATAGCTCGCTATCACACTTTCATCCCCGGGCCACCACTTCTTGCTTATTTTGCCTTGAGCACTGTTGTTATTAACCATTCTTCCCAACGTCTGCGGATAATCATTCCTTAAGAATTCTTCAAGGTTTTTCTTTAAAGCGTTATCTTTCTTTATACCTTCGCTGCTAAAATGCTGTAAATAAATAGACACCTTATTTACAATAAAGGGGTTGTTAAGGTAGTTAAAATCCTTCTGTTGAGTAACCTTGGTAATAGCGCTTATTGTGCCATAAATAACGGCATTATAGCCCTGACTTATGAAAACAAGGCCTAAAGAGCCTGCACGGGCCTTTCCTGAGTCAATAAAGGTCTCTTTTAGGCTATCTTGGGTACTGGTACCCTTCCAGCCGGCTGCTTCCATGGTAGAAGTAGCGTTCTCAAGGCTAGCCATAGGCTT
>JAHIZC010000064.1 GCA_018814745.1 Candidatus Omnitrophota bacterium | reverse complement strand
TTTAGAGAATTTTATCTTCGCCCGGGTTATATCTTGCGTAGATTTAAAAGAAGCCTGATCGCGGGTGACCTTATATATGATACGTATTATTTTATGAAATCTAAATGGTAGCAAAGGAAGGTTGGTCTATTCTGATATGGAATGTAGTCATTTAAAATTCACAAAGTTTTCTAAATCAGACTCTGTTACTCTTTACCGATGCAATATCTGCGGCTTGGTTTTTAATGATAATTATCATAAAGATTTTAACGCGGCTGATTTGTATGCTGATTATTATAAAAAGGAAGTAGGCGGTAGGTTTAGCTTCGGAATCGAATATGTAGTTAGAATGTTCAGGTTTTTTAGAGCTTTTAAAATTTTCACTACCTATCCCGCTGCTAAAAGTATACTCGATATCGGAAGTGGAAGAGGTTTTATGCTGTATTATCTTAGGAAATATTTCAAGTTTAATAATACAATTGGCATTCAGATTTCTAAAAACTCAGTTGAATTTTCAAGGAAAAAGTTAGGCCTCTTGATATATGATAAAGATTTTCTGGATATTGACTTTAGAAACATGAAGTTCGATATCATTAACATGACTCATGTTTTGGAACATGTTGCTAGGCCTGAAGCCTATATTGAAAAAATATCCCGATTAATAAATAAGAATGGAAGATTAATAATCGAGGTGCCGAACTTTAACTCATGGACGCGCCGTCTAACCGGTAAATATTGGCTGGGGCTAGATTTAGATTATCACATAACTTACTTTACTCCAGAATCTTTGTGTTCTTTACTTAAGAAATATAAGTTTCGAGTTAGAACTGTCCGGACCTTTTCTTTAGAATACTCTGCATTTATTTCAGCCCAGAGCCTCACCAGCCTAATAACAAAAGCGGAGGATGTTATTTTCCAATATATTCAAAAGTCTGCTTTTAACCTTATTTTGATACCGCAGTTGTTTTTTTTCTTCTTGCTTTTCCCCGGCTGTCTTTTAATAAATCTTATCTTATATTTTTCAAAGATAGGGGAAGTTCTATTCGTTGCTGCAGATATGGATTGACCTTGGTCAAGGAAAAAAATGCAAAAAGATTTAATTATTATTCACGGTGCCAAAGAGCACAATCTAAAGAATATTCATCTTGAGTTGCCGCGCAATAAACTTATCGTTATTACCGGCCTTTCCGGCTCGGGAAAATCTTCTCTTGCCTTTGATACAATATACGCTGAGGGCCAACGTAGGTTTGTCGAGAGCCTCTCCAGTTACGCCCGTCAGTTCTTAGAGCAGTTACAAAAGCCCGATGTTGAGTACATCGACGGTTTATCCCCGGCTATCGCTATTGAGCAGAGGAGTGCGGGAGGAAATCCACGTTCTACCGTAGCCACTCAGACAGAGATATATGATTATTTAAGGCTGCTTTTTGCCCGCGCAGGAGATGTTCATTGTTATCTATGCGGCGAGATCTTAGATAAACAGACCCCACAGGAGATCGTGGAGAAGATTTTAAACCTGCCTCAGGCAACAAATATTCAAATCTTAGCTCCGGTAATCAGAGGCAGGAAAGGGGAATGCAAGGAAATTTTTAGCCAAATCCAGAAATCAGGGTTTGTGCGTTGCCGCGTTGACAATAAAATTTACGAATTACCGGCAAAGATAAAACTGGCTAAATATAAGATTCATAACATCGAAGTGGTGGTTGACAGATTAACGGTCAATCCGGATATCAAGAAGAGGCTTACTGATTCCGTTGAAACAGCGCTCAAGATCGGTAAAGGTATTGTAATTATTACCTCAGATAAAAGTGAGTTAGTTTTTAATGAGCAGTTCTCCTGCTCTAAGTGCGGAATCAGTTATTCTGAAATAGAGCCGCGGATATTTTCTTTTAATTCTCCTTACGGAGCATGTCCGGAATGTAACGGCCTGGGGAGGAAACTTGAGTTTGACCAGGATTTGGTGGTTCCGGATAAGAATAAAAGTATAAATCAGGGGGCGCTTGCTCCCTGGAAGAGAGGCGGTAGGGGTTATATCCTTTATTACCGCTGGCTGATAAGAGAATTAGCAGATCAATTAGAGTTTGATCTGGATATGCCATTTAAGAGATTGAATAAGATTATACAGAAGTCAATACTCTACGGTACTAAGCAGGAGGTAGGCGGTAAGCCATTTGAGGGAGTGATACCTCATTTAGAGAGGTTGTTCCGTCAGACTGACAGCGATTACCTGAAGGAGGAGATATCGCGTTTTATGTCAAGCCTCCCTTGCGCTAAATGTAAGGGTGCTAGGTTACGGGAAGAGAGCCTGGCAGTTAAAGTCAACGGAAGAAATATCTGGGAAGTAACCCGGATGTCAATAAAAGAGGCTTATAAGTTTTTCGAAAATTTAGATTTAAGCGGCAGAAAAAAAGTAGTGGCTTTACGCATTCTAAAAGCGATTAACCAGAAACTTCAATTTTGTATTGATGTAGGCCTGGATTATCTTACTCTGGATAGAAGAAATTCTACACTTTCAGGCGGCGAGGCCCAGAGGATCAGGTTAGCTACACAGGTAGGTTCCGGATTAGCAGGAGTTTTATATATACTGGATGAGCCGAGTATCGGGTTGCATCAGAAGGATAACCGTAAGCTGCTTACTACCCTGAAGGCCTTAAGAGACCTGGGTAATACTTTGATCGTCGTAGAGCATGATGAATCTACTATTCGTTCATCCGATTATGTAGTTGATCTGGGCCCCGGACCGGGACGACACGGAGGAAGAGTAGTCTTTTCCGGGACAAAAGATGAGTTATTAAAATCCGGCACTTCACTGACAGCTAAATTCCTAAGGGGTGAGATTAGGATAGATGCTCCGATTAGAAGAAGATCATTGCAAAATAAAAAATTTCTCGAAGTCAAAGGAGCTAAAGAACACAATTTAAAAAATATTGATGTGCAGTTTCCTCTCGGGGCATTTATCTGCATTACCGGTGTCTCCGGTTCAGGTAAGTCAACCCTGATCGATGAGATATTGTACCGCGGGCTGGCACAAAAATTGTATAAGTCCAGGGCGAAGCCCGGATCACATGACCGAATTCTTGGTTGCGAACATATCGATAAGGTGATTGTAGTGGATCAATCCCCGATCGGAAGAACGCCGCGTTCTAATCCGGCAACCTACACAGGAGTTTATACGCATATCAGAGACATATTCAGTAAACTTCCCGATGCACGAGTTAGGGGTTATAAACCCGGCAGATTTTCTTTTAATGTCAAAGGAGGAAGATGCGAATCCTGCACGGGGGATGGTATTAAGAAGATCGAAATGCATTTCCTCCCCGATGTATACGTAAGATGCGATATCTGTAAGGGCTTAAGGTTTAATCAGGCTACGCTGGAAGTAAAATATAAAGGTAAATCTATCGCCGACTGCCTAGAGATGACGGTTGAGGAGGCGAGGCAGTTATTTACAAATATCCCTAAGATAAAGAACGGACTTAGTTTTCTTTATGATGTGGGTTTGGGTTACATTACCTTAGGGCAATCTGCGACCACATTATCCGGCGGAGAGGCCCAAAGGATCAAGCTCTCTTCAGAGCTGAGTAAACGTTCGACCGGAAAAACCCTCTATATACTAGATGAGCCTACTACCGGGCTGCATTTTGCCGATGTAGCAAAACTGATTAATGTCCTGCAGCGGCTGGTTGATAAGGGTAATACAGTAATTGTGATAGAGCATAATCTGGAAGTAATAAAATGCTGCGATCACATCATCGATCTTGGACCGGATGGCGGAGAGAGAGGCGGGGCAGTCGTAGCGTGCGGTACCCCGGAGGAATTAGCTAAGAGTAAGAAGTCATACACTGCCGGATTCCTAAGAAACGTGTTGAAGGGCGTAAAAAAAAGTGATATAGTTAGTGCGAAATGAAAAATAAAAGATTAAGAATTCTAGTCATAGGTTTTATTTTCTTCTTTCATCTTTCTTGCTTATACGCGCAAGGGACCTCTAAGGAGATAGAAGCGCTCTTTGTGGCAAGAAAGGCTTATGACGACGGTTTCTATGACGTCAGTTTAGG
>JAHIZC010000005.1 GCA_018814745.1 Candidatus Omnitrophota bacterium | reverse complement strand
GCTTCTTTTGTCAATATCTTTTTTAATAAATAAAAAAGGGCGAAGTTTTTCAACTTCGCCCTTTTTATTTAATGCTTAGCGTTGACTAGGCATTAATACATTCCGCCCATTCCGCCGCCCATTCCGCCGCCAGGCATCGATGGCATCTTTGAATCTTTTTCCGGCATATCCACAATCAAGACTTCAGTAGTCAATAGTAATGCAGCAATGCTGGAAGCATTCTGCAGAGCTGAACGAGTAACCTTGGTAGGATCGATTACGCCTGCGTTGATCATGTCCACATAATTATCCTGGTTTACATCGTAACCTACGTTGGTCTTCTCCTTCTTAACCCGATCTACAACCACAGATCCTTCTAATCCTGCATTATGTGCAATCTGTCTGATCGGCTCCTCTAACGCACGCTTTACTATATCTATACCGATCTTTTCGTCGCCTTCAAGCCTCTGTTTCTCCAAGGCGGGTATCGTGCGTAGCAATCCTACGCCTCCTCCGGGAATTATCCCCTCTTCAACTGCTGCACGTGTGGCATGAAGGGCATCTTCTACTCGGGCCTTCTTTTCTTTCATCTCGGTCTCAGTAGCTGCACCTACGTTGATCACTGCAACACCACCGGAAAGTTTTGCCAATCTTTCCTGTAGCTTTTCTTTGTCATAATCTGAGTCGGATTCGTCTATTTGTTTTCTGATTTGGGCGATTCTGGCATTGATTGCGCCGGTTTTACCTGCGCCTTCGACTATCGTGGTGTTTTCTTTATCTATCCTTACCTTCTTCGCACGCCCTAAATCTTCAATATCTACGTTCTCTAGCTTTATTCCTAGATCTTCGGTAATCGCTTTTCCGTTTGTCAGCACGGCAATATCATCGAGCATCTCTTTTCTTCTATCTCCGTAACCCGGGGCTTTTACCGCACAGGCAGAGAGTGTTCCGCGGATCTTATTCACCACTAAGGTCGCTAAGGCTTCACCCTCCACTTCCTCTGCGAGAATTAAAAGCGGCTTTCCGGTACGGGCAATCTTCTCTAATAGAGGTAGGAGATCTTTTAAGGAAGAGATCTTCTTCTCATGAATTAGAATGTATGGTTCATCGAGAAGTACTTCCATTCTTTCGGCATCGCTGACAAAGTAGGGAGAAAGATAACCCTGGTCAAATTGCATTCCCTCGACTACCTCTAAGGTAGTTGCCATTGACTTTGCTTCTTCAACAGTAATTACACCATCCTTACCCACTTTATCCATTGCTTCAGCGATCAAGTCTCCGATAGCTGCGTCACAGTTTGCCGCAATCGAAGCAACCTGAGCTACTTCTTTTTTATCTTTAATCGGCGTGGATAATTTCTTCAGCTCTTCTATTACTTTCTCAACTGCTTTTTCAATCCCGCGCTTTAAAGCCATAGGATTTACTCCGGCAGTAACGTTCTTTAAACCCTCGCGATAAATTGCCTCTGCCAACACTGTCGCTGTGGTAGTACCGTCGCCTGCTATGTCAGATGTTTTTTCAGCTACTTCTTTAACCATCTGAGCACCCATATTTTCAAATGCATCTTCAAGATCAATTTCTTTTGCTACTGTTACACCGTCTTTGGTGATCGTGGGGGAACCGAACTTTTTATCCAATACGACATTGCGTCCCTTAGGACCCAAGGTCACCTTGACAGCCGCAGATAACTGTTCTACGCCGCTTAATAATTTCCTGCGGGCTTCATCTTTAAACAATAATTGCTTTGCCATTCAAATCCTCCTTTAATGAGCCCCTGCCGCTTTGATTCGCTTTGCTCTTCAAAGCGAATCAGCAGGGGCGAATTAATCCCCCCTGCTTTCTTGCGAAAGCAAGAAGGGGGGATAAGTTCGGACAGATAAGTTATGTCAGTTATATTTATTATATAATTGTCCATAACTTATGTCCTCACTTATTTAATTATCGCCAATATATCCTCTTCGCGCATGATCAACAATTCTTCGCCATCCTTGGTATTCACTTCCGTGCCTGTGTATTTTCCATATAATACCTTATCACCAACTTTTACTTCCGGTGCCTGCAGAGATCCATTCTCTAAAACTTTACCTTTTCCAACCGCAACCACTTTACCTTCCTGAGGTTTTTCTTTAACTGTATCCGGCAATACTATTCCGCCCTTAGTCTTTGATTCTGCCTCTAATGCCTTGATTACCACGCGGTCCCCTAATGGTTTGATATTCATTCCCTACACCTCCTTAAATGAGCACTTGATACTTGACATTTTCAATGTCAAGTATCAATCTTCTTTGTTTTTCTACTCTGAACGTGCGAATTTAGCACTCTAAATCCTAGAGTGCTAATTATAAAAGAAAAAAAATTTTTGTCAAGGGTTTTTTTGTTGGGCTCTGAAAAACTTTCCAAAAACTATATCAGAGACCTCTGATTACGGAGGTTTTAAAAAGATTACAGCAATTTTTTAACGAGATTTAATCCTTGCCCCGTTAGAAAATCTTTGATTTCTAACGGGGAGAATGTAATCAGCATT
>JAHIZC010000063.1 GCA_018814745.1 Candidatus Omnitrophota bacterium | reverse complement strand
GCTATTGCCATTTGGATATTCAAATTTGCTTGAAAAATACTTTCCCAGAGAAAAAGCACCGGTGGCGATCCTGCATATTGAAGATAGTATCTCTTATATGGGTATTTATTTAAACGGTAAATTAGATTTTTTCAGGGAGATTCCTGTCTCAGTAAATAAGTTTAAAGAGTCACTAAAAGGGGTGTTGGTTTCTGATAAGGGCAGGATCGAATTAAATGTTACGGAGATAGAAGAAGTATTGTTTAAGATAGGAATCCCTAAAGAAGAGGTCACTTACCAGGATAAGGTAAGCTCGATTCAGATTTTATCAATGCTGCGTATTTGCTTAGAGCAACTGGAGAGTGAGATAAAGCGGTCTTTAACTTACTATGTCTCCGGGCTTGGAGGGGAACAGCCGGGAAAGGTATTTATCGCAGGAGGAGCTTCCAGGATTCCTAATTTGGATAATTTTCTGAAGGAGGAACTGAAGTTAGATATTTCCAACCTTACCTTATCAAATGAGTTCGCATTTTCTACGAGTATTGATACTAAGATTTTACCTGAGATTTACGCAGATATAGGGTTAGCTTTGAATTATGGCAAGGGCGCGAATTTAGTTCCGTATGAATTCCGGGCTGAAAAGATAGAGAAACTTGAGAAGATCTCGCTGCGCTGGATAGCCTTTATAGTATTCTTGCTGCTTTTCGTATCTTACTTTTTTGCTAAAGTAGGAGTCGCTGCCTATAAGAAAAAGTTCGATAATACAGTGATTCACCTGAATGCATTAAGTTCAGTAAAAGAGATAAAACTAAAAATCGATGATCTGAACAGTTTTATTGGCGATACCCGAAAAAAGGGAATCCCTACAGTTAAGATTTTAAAGATCGTAAGCAATGTTACGCCTAAGGAGCTCTTTATTCGCGATCTTACGTTAAGGAGCGAAAATAAATCAGGCACGATTAAAGGAGTAGTGAAGAGCATGGGGGAGAATCCCGATAAGATATTAAGTAAGTTTATTCGTTCGATGGAGGAATCCCGGTATTTCAAAAACGCGAATATTTCATCGGTTCAGAAGAAGAAAGAAGAATCCTTTGACGTCACTGATTTTCAGATTTCTTTTAAGTTGCCCTGATGATAGTTATAACTAAAGAACAGAAGAAAATTCTCTATATCGCCGTGGGGGTATTCGTATTCATGGCCTCCTTCTGGGTGTTTATTTATATCCCGCAGAGCAGAAGGTTGGTATCTTTGAAGGAAGAATTAAAGAATGTGCAGTCACAGATTGAAGAGATAAATGCTTTAGCGCAGGGCAGGGAATTGACCGAGGCAGCCGAGAATTTTAACCGCCAGTTCGCCAAGGTCTCTAGCTTTCTAATCTCGGAAGATGAAGATGTGATATCTTACTTATCAGAGCAGGCCCGGGAGTTAAAGATAGCAGTCAGTAATATCAGCCCCGGAGGAAGGAAGCCGCTAGATAAACAGGTTGTAGGTTATGATATAGAAGAGCTGCCTATCTCTATGAACTTAATCTGCGAATATAAGCAGTTAGGGGAATATCTAGATATTTTAAGAAAAAGTTATTCAGTATTAGTAAGCTTAAGAGAGTTGAATATTAAAGGAAAAGGAGAGGGGCGTTATTTCCTTGACGTGGGGCTTAAGCTCTCTGCATATTTGGCTAAGCAAAGATAGCTATGGAAAAGAAACGCATTGAGATAATTGTTACTTCTGTTTTAGTTTTAGTTTTTATATTGGTTTGGGTAAGGATGATTAAAGTTATGAATAAGAGAAAAGCCCCTAAGCCAAGGCCTAGCTCTTCATTAATTATCGTGCCGCCTACTTCTTCCGTGCAACCGGATGCTTCCGGGATTCAAGAAGCTATACCCAAAGAGGTTTTTGCCTGGGGGAAGTGTCCTTTTTCCGGTAAAGCTTACTCTACTCTAGATAAAGGTTCAGGGATTGCGCTCTCCGGTATTATCTGGGATGAAGAGATTCCCATGGCAGTAATAAATGACAGAATATTATTAGTAGGTGATAGCCTGGGCTCGAATACCGTAATCAGCATAGAAAAAGAGAAAGTTATCTTAAGCGACGGCAGTAAGAACATCGAGCTCCGCCTCCCCTAATCATCGATAGCATAGAAATGCCGCATAAAAAATAAGTGCGGATTTTTTTTAAAATGAAGAATATAACGATATCTTTAATCTTAATAATAATACTCGG
>JAHIZC010000062.1 GCA_018814745.1 Candidatus Omnitrophota bacterium | reverse complement strand
GTGAGGTTGCTTTTGATCCTGAGTTGACTATTACAGAAGAGGAATTTATCTTGAGTCTTAAAACATTGACTAAGGCAGAAGAAGGAGAGATCCCTGAAATAAAGGATAGGGCTTTAAGTCTGGTCGAGTCCGGTAGAAGGAAATTAAAGCTCCTGGGACTAAGCGATGCACAGATAAAGGAATTAGAGGAGAAAAGGACTGTAGATACCAGCCATATACTGCCGGAAGAGAAGATGTGGATTTACGGAGATGTTTATGAATACGAGTTAAGCTGGGTAAAAGCAGGCCAGGAAGTCAAAGTTACAACATCAAGCTTGCCGGGTGAGGAATTTGAAGGCGTAATTTCATCTATAAATTCTGTACTGGATCCTAAAACCCGTTCAGTTAAATTCAGGGTAGAAGTGAATAACCCGGAATTAAAATTAAAGCCCCATATGTATGTAGATGTAGTGGTGATGATTATGTATATGGGTGAGGATGGGCAGCATATGGTTTTAGCGATCCCTAAAGAAGCAGTTTTAGATACCGGTACGCGCAGGATTGTCTGGGTAGATAAAGGAAATGGTGAATACGAAGGAAGACAAGTTGAGTTAGGGGCTGAGGCAACAGCAACTATTGGTGAGGAGAAATTAAGATACTATCCGGTTTTAAAGGGCCTGAGTGAGGGAGAATTGGTTGTAACCAAAGCAAACTTTCTTATTGATTCACAAAGTCAGATTTCAGGTGTGGCAGCAGGTGCTTATAGCGGTGCTTTAGGCCAAGATGAACAAGCAGCTCCTCCTGCACATCTCCAGCATTAAAATTAAAAAAATGATTAACAAGATTATCGAGGCCTGTCTTAAGAACAGATTCCTGGTAATTGCGGTTTTCGCGCTGATTATTATCTGGGGTTTTAATTCTATGAAGGATACTCCGGTTGATGCGATTCCGGATATCAGTGAACTTCAGGTTATTGTTTATGCTGATTGGCCGGGAAGAAGCCCCCGGGATGTAGAGGACCAGGTTATTTATCCTTTGACTACCGGACTTATGGGAACGCCCAAGGTAAAAGTTGTGCGTTCAACCTCAGCATTTGGTTTTGGCCTGGTAAATATGATCTTTCAGGAAGGAACAGATTTTTACTGGGCAAGAACCAGGGTGTTAGAGAGATTGGATTTTGCTAAACGAGGCCTGCCGGATGAAGTATCTGTTACAATCGGGCCTGATGCAACTGCTGTCGGACAGGTATTCTGGTATACAGTTGAAGGTAAAGATTATGATCTAGCGCAACTTCGCTCAATTCAGGATTGGTATATACGCTATCAACTTAATTCCGTTGAGGGGGTTTCGGAAGTTGCCTCAGTGGGTGGATACGTGAAACAATATCAGATAGATATTGATCCCAATAAATTACTCGCTTATGATATTAAGCTCCCCGAAGTTATAAATGCCGTGCAGAAATCTAACATAGATGTGGGGGCTAAGGTTTTTGAAGAGGGCGGGGTTGAGTTTATTGTACGTGGTTTAGGTTTTATTAAGGCGGCTGCTGATATTGAAAATATTGTTATAGGAGCAAAAGAAGGAACTCCTATTTATATAAGAAATATTTCCAATGTTACTATTGGTCCGGAATTTCGCAGAAACGCTTTAGACAAGGGGGGTAAGGAAGTTACGGGAGGCGTGGTACTGATGCGTTTTGGAGAAAATCCGCTTAAGGTTATTGAGGGAGTTAAGAAAAAAATAACAGAGTTATCGATGGGTTTACCCGAAGGAGTAGAAGTAGTTCCTTTTTATGACCGTACCGGGCTGATCCTTCGTTCAATTGATACTTTAAAGACGGCATTAACTCAGGAAATTATTATTACGGTTTTTGTAATTGCGGTATTCCTGTTTCATTTTTGGGGAAGTGTAGTGATCTCTATAGTCTTACCTATCGGAGTTTTGATCTCGTTTATCTTGATGCGTCAGTTTGGCGTAGGTGCGAATATCATGTCTTTGGGCGGCATTGCGATTGCTATTGGTGTGATGGTGGATTCCGGCTGTGTGTTGGTAGAAAATATTTACAGAAGATTAGTAAAGAGGTGCGCTGAATTAGGAACTCCTCATCTTGAGTCCGGGGAGAGACTAAATGTATGTATAGACGCAGCACAAGAAGTAGGAAGACCGGTGCTTTTTGCATTACTGACAACAATTGTTGGTTTTCTACCGGTCTTTGTTTTAACCGGACAGGCCGGCAAACTTTTTCGGCCGCTTGCTTTTACCAAGACCTTTGCTATGGCAGGTGCAGCTTTAATTGCACTTACTTTACTCCCAACGCTTTCTTATCTATTCTTAAAAGGAAAACTAAAGGCCGTAGAAGAGAATAAAACCGCTCAATTCTTGCATAATAGATACAATCCGGTTATAAAGTGGTCACTGAAAAATAAAAAGATAGTATTAGGAATTTCTCTATTGGTCATAGTTATCGGTATGATATGCGCATCTTCGATGAAGCAGGAGTTTATGCCTCCTTTGGATGAAGGAGACCTTTTGTTCATGCCGGTATTACTTCCCGGTGCATCCCTAACACAGGTCATGGATGTAATGAAGAAGCAGGACATAATTATAAAGAATGAATTTAGAGAAGTTGAGTGGGTGGTAGGTAAGCTTGGCCGTGCGGAAACTGCTACTGATCCTGCGCCGGTAGGAATGATTGAGACAATTATTCATCTTAAGGATAAAAAATTCTGGCGAAAAGGAATGACTCGTGAAAAACTTATTCAGGAGATTCAGGAAAAAACCCGGATGCCGGGAGTAAGTCCGATAATGACACAACCGATACGCAATAGAATTGATATGTTGGCAACAGGAATACAGACTCCCGTAGGCATAAAAGTCTTTGGTTCAGATCTGAATAAGACTGTGGAGATTGCCGCAGTTATCGAAAAAATCGTAGGCAAAGTAGAAGGGGTAGTAAGCCCGTATGCCGAACGCATCTCGGCTCGTCCTTATTTTGAAATTAAGATAGATAGAGAGCAAGCTGCGCGTTATGGCGTAAAAGTCGGAGATATACAGAATATTATTATGACTGCTATCGGAGGTATGAATTTGACCACAACCGTAGAAGGCAGGGAGCGTTATCCGATAAGAATACGATATCCCAGAGAGTTAAGGGATAGTCCGGATGCGTTAAGTAGAATTTTCGTTCCTACGCCGGGAGGTGAACATATACCATTAGCACAACTTGCGCAGCTAAAAAAAGTTCCCGGCCCTGCGTTGATCAATTCCGAGAGCACGCTTACTTATGCTCGAGTGTTTGTAAATGTCAATCAGGATAAAGTCGGTTTAATTGATTTTGTGAGAAATGCACAGAAGGCAGTAAATGAAAAGATAAGATCGGGCGAATTAAAGCTTCCCTCAGGGTATTTTATTAGTTGGTCCGGTCAGTTTGAATCAGAGATGGAATCAAGGAGAAGATTGGTGCCGGCTCTGCTTATCGCCTTGGTCATAATCGCGATATTACTCTATATGGCATTTAAAAATCTTAGCAGCCTGGCGATTCTCTCTACCGGCCTGCCTCTTTCGATGATGGGGGGAATTATATTATTATTTATTTTAGGATTTAAATTTTCTACGGCGGTATGGGTGGGTTTTATTGCTTTATTCGGAGTGGCTACGGATAATGCGGTTGTGCTGCTTTCTACTTTAGATGATTTGTTTAAGAAAAAAGCAGCGAAGACAATAGAAGAAGTCAGAAAAAATGTTATTGAAGGCTGTTTATTAAGAATCAGGCCTGCAATGATGACTACCTTAACGACAATCATCGCTCTTATGCCGGTCATGCTTTCTACGGGTACAGGTTCAGAAATTATGAAGCCAATGGCTTCTCCGACAGTAGGTGGGCTTGTTACAGCAACGCTTTCAAATATGATCTTAGTACCTGTTTTATACTCTTGGATTAAAGAATCTCGTCTTAAAAAGACTTAGTAGCTAGCTGATTTATCTTTCCCCGCAGTAAAGCAAACCATTCACCAAGACGATTCTTTTCAGATAATAAAGGCATGATGTAGAGGGCGGTTAGCGCAGCTAAGACCGTACCGAGGGCAATCGCTCCTCCGAAGCGTTGTGTTGGGGGGAAGGTTGAGAAGAGAAATATTCCGAAACCAATCGCTACCACAAACATCGAAGTCAATACCGGCTGCCAGAGCTCATCGCGCACTTTTTGCCAGTTACGCGTGCGCCGATAAGCTTTGATCATATGGATCATTGAGTCAATACCCATGGCGATTGCTACATTTGAAGCGGGAGCTGAGATTATATCCAGGGGGATGCGATAGATCCCAAAGCATCCCAGGATAGTCAGCGGGATAACAAAGATACTGACTACTACAGACAGCGTTATGCGCCAGGACCTCGAGACAATAAAGGCAATAATCCCGAAGAGCAGGATCAGTTTAGAAAGCCCGCCGATCAAGCTTTTAATTACAAGTTTGGCGAGTTGTCCCTGCAGGATATATATATCCCCGGCGATCTCCAGATAAAAACCTTCATTTTCAGTGATT
>JAHIZC010000061.1 GCA_018814745.1 Candidatus Omnitrophota bacterium | reverse complement strand
TGCCTCTCTTCTGTATCAGCTTAAATATCTCAGGAACAATCCAGGATTCTTTATCAATGCTAACACCTACACCCTTAGGTAAAATGCGTGCTATCTTATCATAAAATGCTCCGCCTGTAATGTGGGCGATACCTTTGATTATATTGCCTTTTGTATAGCCCGTTTTTTTTAGTAGGCTCAATACGGGTTTTACATATATGCGAGTGGGCTTTAATAACTCATTACTCATTCTTTTTAGTTCTTTTTGAGAAAACACCCTTCTAACCAGGCTATAACCATTAGAGTGTATTCCGTTCGATTCTAGCCCGATAACTAAATCTCCCACCTCTATCTTGGAGCCATCGATAATATTGCTTTTATCCAGTGCCCCCACGCAGAAACCCGCCAGGTCATATTCTCCCTCTTTGTACATCCCCGGCATCTCTGCGGTTTCTCCTCCGATCAGAGAACAATCCGATTGTTTACAACCGTTATTGATACCCTTTACAAGATCGAACATAACATCCGGCTCTAATTTTCCGCAGGCAATATAATCAACAAAAAATAGGGTCTTAGCACCCAGGCAAAGAATATCATTGGTATTCATCGCCACCAGATCAATCCCCACGGTATCGTGTTTATTCACTAACTGGGAAATTTTTAACTTAGTTCCCACACCGTCGCTAGAAGAAACTAATATCGGTTCCTTATATTCCTCTTTGGGAAAAACAAATAAACTGCCAAACCCTCCTACTCCTTTCCAAACCAAAGGCCCATAGGATTTCTCAAGTAAATTCTTTAGTTTCTGTTTAAAGCGGCTTGCTTTTTCTATATCTACCCCTGCTTTTTTATAAGTCAATCTTGCCATTAACGCTCCCTCCCCGTCCAGCAATAAAGGCACAGCTTATTTTTGGGTAGCCCTATTGCCTTAACCATGTCGTCTAATTTCTGGTATTTTAAGGTGGTTGATCCGATATCTTTAGTTATCCATTTCACCATCTTCTTATATTCGGGCGAATCTTCATCAAGATAAGCGCCTAAATCCTTCAAATCCTTACCCTCGATTGCCTTTATGGCCCGTCGGGTTATTAGTTCATGGATTGAACGGGTAGAATAGTTAAATTTACAGGGAAACATAAGCGGCGGACAGGCAATCCTTAAATGCATCTCTTTGGCGCCGCATTCCTTTAGTTTCTGTATAGTGAAATTCTTCAGCTGTGTGCCCCTGACAATAGAATCATCGCAAATTGCAATACTTTTTCCCTTAATAATCTCCTGGATAGGAATGAGCTTCATCTTTGCGATTAGGTCGCGCGTCTGCTGTGAAGAAGGAGTGTAGCTGCGGTCAAAACCAGGCGTGTATTTTACTAAAGGCCTTCTTAAAGGAATCTTTGACTGCATTGCATAACCTATAGCATGAGTCGTACCTGAGTCGGGAATCCCCGCAGCTATATCAACCTTGGCATGATCATTCTTGGCTAAGAATTTTCCGCACCTTTCCCTGACCATCTCTACCGTAATTCCTTCGTATGAAGATGCCGGGAATCCGGTATATATCCAAAGGAAGGCGCAAATTTGATTAGTAGCTGAGCCTTTGCGCCTAATTCTCATGCCTGTTTTATTAATTAACACAATCTCCCCGGGCTGGAGGTATTTGAAGACTTTAAACCCTAAATTACTGAAAGCGGCTGTTTCTGTAGTAACGGCCAAATCTCTTTTTCTTCTACCGACGGCAAGAGGCGTGTATCCGTATCGATCCCTGGCCGCGTAGATTCCCTGTTTATTCAACAAAAGCAAAGAACAGGAACCGTCTATTTTAGAAAACATATTTTCTATGCCGCTAATTATATCCTTGCTCTGAATAATCAATTTAGCCACTAATTCCGTAAAGTTTATTTTCCCTTCGCTTGTCTCGCTAAAAGACTGTCCGGTTTTATATAATTGCCTTGCCAGTTCTTCAGAGTTATCAATAAAACCATTGGTAGCAATTACAAAAGGTCCGAATTTGGAATTAACATATATCGGTTGCTCATCCCGCGCGCTGATTACACCAATGCCCTTACTGCCCCGCATTTTTTTGTAATCTTCGTAAAATTTACTTTTAAATTGACTGCCGCTGATATCATGGATCTTACGCATAAATCTATTACCTTCCCATACCGCAAGGCCTGCGAACTGCGTACCTAGATGAGAATGGTAATCGGTGCCATAAAATAAGTCTTCGAGGCAATTACTTTTGCCGACTACACCAAAAATCCCGCTCATCTTAATTTTTCCTTTCTATATATTATATTCTCAATCCCTAAAAACTATCACTTCCGGGATCGGTAAAACTTCTTAATTACTTCTACTACCTCTTTGGGGCTATCCGTAACCGTAAAGATTTTTAAATCTTGCGAACTTATATTGCCTGCTTTCAGGGTGGTGTTACGTAACCAGCTAATCAAACCCCGCCAATAAGCTTTGCCAAAAAGTACCACCGGGAATTTTGAGATTCTCTCTGTCTGGATGAGATTTAAGGCCTCCATAAATTCATCCATTGTTCCGTATCCTCCAGGCATAATCACGAAGGCCTTGGCATACTTTACAAACATAACCTTCCTTATGAAGAAATAGTGAAAGTCAAGGAGCTCATCAACGTATTTGTTAGGCTTCTGTTCAGCGGGTATCTGAATATTCAATCCGATAGATTTACCCTTTGCCCTCCTGGCTCCTTTATTAGCTGCCTCCATCAAGCCGGGGCCGCATCCGGTAATAATCGCATAGCCTTCCTTTGCCAAAAGGTAGGCGACCTGTTCGGCTAATTTGTAATATTTGCTATTGGGTTTGGTGCGGCTCGATCCAAATATAGAAACTGCTTTTCCTATCTGAGAAAGGACTTCAAAACCGTCTACAAATTCGGACATGATCCTAAATACCCGCCAAGTATCCGCTGATTCGAATGTACCATTAGAATTCAAACTTTTATTTTTTGTTAACATGCCCCTTCCTTTCTTATTCAGACCTTAACCTTTCATAAAATTCGCTATTGCGTTATGCCAAGTTTTATATAAATCACTAATCGATACCTTGATCAGATCATTAATCACTAGCCTGTTGCCTGTAACCTTTCCGATTACCGATACAGGTATTTTATTCTTTTTAGCGATGGAGAGTATCTTTTTCAGGTTACCCGGCCTTATGCTTAGAATAATTCGTGATTGCGTCTCGCCGAACAAAAGCGTGTCTTTTCTCATAGAACCGACGGGTAAATTAACCACAGCACCAATTCTTTTATCCGGACTACTTATAATGCTTTCTGCTAGAGCGACAGCCAAACCTCCCTCGGAGCAATCATGCGCGGATTGAACTAGATTTTTCTCTACAGATTCCAGAGTTGTCTTTTGTACGCCCTTCTCCAGCTTCAAGTCAATATCCGGACATCTGCCTTTCTTCAAGCCATGGATTGTCTTTAAATACTCGCTGCCTCCGATTTCCGCTTTATTTTTACCCAGGAGTAAAATTATATCGCCAGCTCTCTTAAAATACTGATTAACTATCTTGGCTCTATCCTTGATCACACCTACCATTCCTACAATTGGCGTAGGGTCAACTGAACCCTTGGGATTTTCATTATTAAAGCTTACGTTTCCGCTTACCACAGGGGTATTTAGAGCGCGGCAGGCTTGCGAAATCCCTAAGGCTGCCTGTTTGAATTGCCAGAAAACCTCGGGGTTTTTGGGATTGCCAAAGTTTATTCCGTCGGTAATAGCCAAAGGTTTCGCCCCCGAACAAACTAAATTTCTGGCTGCTTCTGCCACGGCAATCTTACCGCCCTTAAAAGGATCTAAATAGCAATAAGTAGAATTGCAATCAGTGGTTGCGGCGACTGCCTTCTTAGTGCCTTCTACAGCAATAATCCCGGCATCAGAACCCGGCCCCAATAAAACACCCTTAGCAACTTTAGGATCGCCGTGCTTAAAAACCCATGCCTTGCTGGCGATAGTAG
>JAHIZC010000060.1 GCA_018814745.1 Candidatus Omnitrophota bacterium | reverse complement strand
TGCAGAAGAGAAAACTAAGGATAACACAGAGATGACCATGGTTTTGGCTTTGAATTACGGCGCCAGGCAGGAGATAGTAGATGCGGCTAAGCAGTTTACTGCCGCTGTGATCGAAAAAAAAGCAGATATTGAAGATCTGGATGTGGAAGGATTCAAGCGCTATCTTTATACACGGCAGCTGCCCGATCCGGATCTCTTGATCCGTACGAGTGGTGAGATGCGTATAAGCAATTTTCTACTCTGGCAGCTTTCTTATGCGGAGCTTTATTTTTCTAAAAAATATTGGCCGGACTTTAAGCGTGCGGACCTAATACAAGCTATCCGGGAGTACCAGATGAGAGAAAGGAGGTTTGGTAAGATAAATGTTTTTAAGAAGAGTAATTAGCGCGAGCATCTTGATTTTAATCATTACTGCAAGCTTATTGATCGATCTTCGTTTTAATTCCTACCTGACTTCTCTGGTGATTACCCTATTTATAATTCTAGGGCTTTATGAGTTTTTTACTATGCTTGAGAATAAGGGGATAAAAGTCTATAAGTATTTTGGTATCGCTATGGGTACAGCGATACCGCTTTCGATATTAACTCGTTTTGAAACTACAAAGAACTGGGAGTTACTTTTTGTTACGCTGGCTTTATTATTTTTATTCCTGATGCAGTTTAGAAGAAGGCAGAACAGCGGTGTGGTGATCGATATTGCTACGACATTATTCGGCATATTCTATGTTTCCTGGCTCTTCAGTTTTCTAATCAAGATCAGGTATCTATCCGGAGGCATAGGCCTGCTGACGGCTATATTGTTAATCACCAAATTAGGTGATATCGGAGCTTATCTTGTTGGTTCACGTTTCGGTAAGAGGCCGCTGATGCCCCGGGTAAGCCCTAAGAAATCTGTGGAAGGGGCCTGGGGAGGTTTATGTTTTAGCGTATTAGGGGCTTTGATCAGCAGTGCGTTTATTGAATTCAGTTATTTACATCTTATTTCCTTGGGTGTTTTTCTAGGAATCCTAGGGCAGTTGGGAGATCTATCCGAGTCCCTGATGAAGCGCGACTGTCAGGTAAAGGACTCAGGCGGCATATTCCCGGGCATCGGAGGGGTGCTGGATTCAATCGATAGTTTACTCTTTACTGCGCCGGCCTTTTACTTCTATATGAGCGCGATTCTTAAGCAATAGAGGAAGCCGATAGATATGAAGAATATTGCGATATTAGGTTCGACCGGCTCGATCGGGGAGAATACGCTGGCAGTAATCAGGAATCATCCTGATAAATTTAAAATTATTGCTTTGAGTACAAACTCTAAGATAGATATCTTAGAGCGTCAGATTAAAGAGTTTGATCCTTTATTTGTCTGCGTGAGGAACCGGCAGGCAGCGGAAAGATTAAAAGTAAGATTAAGGCCTTCAATTAAATTATTTGAAGGCGAGAAAGGTTTGCACTCTCTGGTTAAGCAAAAAAGAGTGGAATTAGTGCTTTTGGCGATCAGCGGGTCAGCGGCTTTATCACCTTTATTAAAAGCCATAGAAGCCAAAAAGAGAATTGCCTTAGCTAATAAGGAAGCATTGGTTATGGCTGGCCCGATAATCATGGCCAAAGCGCGAGAGAAGAAAGTGAAAATTCTTCCTATAGATAGTGAGTTGTCGGCTATCTGGCAGTGTTTGACGGGTAAGGATCAGAGCAGGTTAAAAAACATATATCTTACGGCATCGGGAGGGCCTTTCAGGCAGGCCTCTGCGAAAGATTTAAGGAACATCACTGTGGCTCGTGTGATTAAACATCCTAGATGGAAGATGGGCAGGAAGATCAGCGTTGACTCTGCAACGCTGATGAATAAAGGGCTGGAATTGCTGGAGACGATGTTTTTATTCGGCATACCTTGTAATAAAATAAAGATTCTTATTCATCCTGAAGCGATAGTGCATTCTATGGTGGAGTTTGTTGACGGAGTGGTGATTGCGCAGCTATCTGCTACAGATATGCGAATTCCTATTCAATACGCTCTTTCCTATCCTAGGAGACTAGAGAATAAACTACCCGGTATAGATTTCTATAAATTAAAGGAGTTAAATTTTCAAAAGCCCGACTTCAGAAAATTTCCCTGTTTGGAATTAGCCTATCGCGCAGCGAAGAAACTGGGAACAGCTCCTTGTGTATTAAATGCCGCTAATGAAGTGGTGGTTGAGGAATTCTTGCAGAATAAGTTGGATTTTATTTCTATACCGAAAGTGATTAAGAAAGTACTGGATAAACACCGCAATAATAGTAATCCTAATTTAAGCGATATCCGCAAGGCTTACTCCTGGGCCAGAGCGGAGGCTTACAGAGTGATTGGTAATCTTAAAAATAGAAAGAGGTAACCGAAGATGTCTTTATTGATTTTTTTATTGGTTTTAGGTATTTTGATCATCGTACATGAATTCGGGCATTTTATCGCTGCTAAGAAAGTCGGAGTAAAGGTGGAAAAGTTCTCTTTAGGTTTTGGCCCGCGACTATTAAAAAAGAAAGTAAATCATACCGAATATACGATCAACGCCATACCCCTGGGGGGATATGTCAAGCTTGCCGGAGATAACTTAGAGGAATATAAGGGTAAGTCTGATGAGTACTTCTCGAAATCTCCGGGTAAGCGCTTTCAGATTGTCTTCTTTGGCCCAATGCTTAACTACGTTATGGGCTTTTTGGTGTTGTGGTCGATATTTTTTATAGGCTACCCTACCTTTACTACGAAGATTGGAGGCCTATTAGAGGATTACGGGGCTAAAGCGGCGGGCTTGCAGATAGAGGATAGGATTTTAGCCGTAGACGGCCAAGAGGTGTATTACTGGGAGGATTTACAGGAGATAATCCTGAATAAGAAGAGCGAATCAGTCAAGCTTTCCATCTTACGGGATAATCAAGAGTTTTCACTCGACGTTGTAATCAAAGAGAAGGAATTCCAGGATCCTCTAGGCACTAAGCTTAGCGTAGGATTACTGGGGATTGAGCCTTTTGATGAATTCGTTTCGATCAGGCACGGTTTCTTTGAGTCTTTTCTCCTGGCAGTAAATAAGACCTGGGCTTTTACGGAAATAACCTATCGGAGTTTATGGCGAATGATCACAGGTAAATTGTCATTTAAGGATTCCGTGGCCGGGCCCTTACGTATCTTTAAGATCACCTCTGATGCAGCGAATATGGGAATAATCGCGCTGATGCATTTAATCGCGATTTTAAACATAAGCTTGGCAATCTTCAATCTATTGCCTATACCGGTATTAGACGGCGGGCATATTTTATTCTTAGCTATTGAGAGATTAAGAGGCAAGGCTTTAGGTATCAAGGCTGAGCGGATTGTTACTCAGATCGGCATGACAGTAATCTTGTCTTTAATTATTTTCGTCACCTATAATGATTTTGTTAATGTCTTCGGAGATAAAATCTCCGGATTTTTTAATTAAGATGAAACTGATTAGGCGTAAAACTAAAGTAATCAAGATCGGTAAAGTCAGAATCGGCGGTGATCATCCGGTGGCTATCCAATCGATGACTAAGACCAAGACCTCCGATATTAATCGCACAAATGAAGAGATAAGGAAATTGGAGAATGCGGGTTGCGAGATTGTGCGTCTGGCAGTCAAAGATAGCCAAGACGCCAGAGCGTTTAAAAAGATCAGAAGAAGTACAAGATTACCTTTAGTCGCAGATATACATTTCAATTGGCGTCTGGCGATAGAGGCGATTGATAATGGTGCCGATAAGATAAGACTG
>JAHIZC010000059.1 GCA_018814745.1 Candidatus Omnitrophota bacterium | reverse complement strand
GGTTTGTTTTAGCCGCTATCGGTTCAGCCGTTGGCCTGGGGAATATCTGGAGGTTTCCTTATCTCTGCTATAAGAATGGGGGCGGTGCGTTTCTTATACCTTATGCTATTGCTCTGTTTGTGATAGGCATCCCTTTGATGATCCTTGAGATCGGGCTGGGGCAGAGGATGCGCGGTTCAGCTCCGATGAGTTTTGCCAAGGCTAACAGGCACTGGGAGTGGTTAGGCTGGTGGTCGGTTATTTTTGTGATGTTCGGAATCGTACTCTACTATTCCGTAGTGATTGCCTGGTGTGTAAATTATCTTTTTTTCTCCTTAAACCTTTCCTGGGGAGCTGACCCTAACAATTTCTTCTTTCAAAAATTCTTGAGCGTTACTGCCGGGCCCGGACAGTTAGGGGATGTGCGTACAAATATTCTCTTTGCACTGGCTTTTGTTTGGTTTATAAATTGGCTGGTGGTATTCTTTGGCGTACAGCGCGGCGTTGAGAGGGCAAATAAGATTTTCATGCCTGTACTTTTAGTTTTAACCTCTATTTTAGTTATTTGGAGTATTAATCTGCCGGGGGCTAGAGAGGGGATTAAGTGGTATCTCAGGCCTGATTTTTCTATATTAGCTAAGCCACAGGTTTGGATCGATGCCTTTTCACAGATATTTTTTACCTTAAGCCTCGGCTTTGGGATAATGATCGCTTATGCTTCGTATCTGCCTCGTAAGGCCGATATTGTTAAGGATTCTTTTACGATTTGTTTTGCTAATTGTTTCTATTCGATATTCGCTGGTTTTGCCGTATTCGGGACATTAGGCTATATGTCTCTTACCACAAAAACACCAATGAGTGAGATAGTATCTGAGTCAATAGGCCTTGCCTTTGTTGCCTATCCGAAAGCAATTAGCTTGCTTCCCGCCTTAGCCCCGATCTTTGGGGTGATGTTCTTTGTTGCTTTAGTTGTAGCAGGTTTATCCTCGGCTGTTTCCATACTTGAGGCATTCAGTTCTGCAGTAATAGATAAGTTTCACTATTCAAGGCGGGCAGTTGTAACTTTTCTTTCAATAATAGGATTTTTAGGCGGTATAGTTTTTGCTACCGGAGCCGGGCTTTACTGGCTGGATATCGTCGATCATTTTATAACCCATTATGGCCTGGTGATCGTAGGGATATTAGAATGTATAGTCATCGGCTGGGTATATAAGGCCTCAAAATTAAGAGAATATATTAACCATATTTCTAGCGGTTTTCGTATCGGCAGCTGGTGGGATTTCTCCATAAAGTTATTTGCCCCGGCATTACTAATCGCAATCTTATTAAATGATTTAATCAGAGAGATTAGTTCTTCTTACGGTAATTATCCTTTACTGGCGAATGTGCTTATCGGACGGGATTGGTTGATTTTTACTCTATTCGCTGCGATAATTATTGCAGCTAAGCCTTGGAAGATCGATATCCATAAGGAACATGAATAATAGAAGAGGAGAGAGGTATGCGTAAGTGGAATAATTTTTTGATGGTTGTGTGTTTATTGAGTTTACCTTTTATTTCAGGATGCCTACCTTTGATAATCGGAGGTGCTGCCGGAGCATTAGGTGCTTATGTAGTCGGCAGGGATACGATACAGGGAGAGACAGATGTCCCTTATGATGAAGTTTGGGAAGCAGCACTTGCTGTAAGCAGATTTCGCGGCGCTACAACAAAAGAGGATAGCGTCAGCGGTGTAATTGAACTAGAATCCGGTTCCAGCAAGATTTGGATTAAAATATTCGCATTAACTCAGTCTACTACCAGGTTGAAGGTCTCAGCACGTAAGCACCATTTTCCTAATCTAACTCTAGCCCAGGATACATTTGTTAAAATCATGGATCAGACAAGAGGGCCTGGATCGCGTAGAAAGTAGGAGTCATAGTATGAATTTATTAGCTAACATTCTAACTAATCTCAGCCTATTCTGCGGTTTTATTTCGATTATCTTGTCGCTTGAAAGGCACTTTACCTTTGCCGCATGGGCAATTATTATTTCAGTTATCTTTGACGGCATAGATGGCCAGATCGCCAGGCGTAATCCTATACCCAGTGCATTCGGCAAAGAGTTGGACTCATTAGTGGATGTAGTTGCTTTTGGTATTGCCCCTTCGGTCTTGGGCTACGTATTTATTTACGATCATTTTCATGTTATTGCAGCGCTGCTTTTATTTTCATATTTACTATGTAGTGTGTTACGGCTTGCCAAATACAATATTACTGCTAAAGAAGAGTTAGCTAATTGTTTCATTGGCCTGCCTACAACTGCTAGCGGTGGAATCCTTGCTTCATTTTTATTGATCTATAGAAGGAAAGAGGATATGTTTATACCACCGTTCCTGCCTGATATTTTATCACCGCAATTTATGCCGATTACGTTTTTATTATTAGTATTAATTTTATCCTTTTTAATGGTTTCCCGGGTAAGATATCTGAACCTGGATGGACTGAAGAAGATACTGGGTAAACATATAAAATTGACGGTCCCGATATTTTTAATTTTACTGATTTTAGCCGGACTCACCCAAAAATTCGGTATCGGCCTATTTACACTTTTCTTAATCTACTTGATTTTTTCGCCATTTGTGGTAAAAAGGTTAAACGGTTCCTAGCAAAGAAACGCGTATTATATCTGTAGTTAGGTTAGGGTAAGGATGCCGGTTTGGTAGTTAGGTTAAGTAGTTAGTGTTTTTAAAGCCCAACTACCTTACCCAACAACCAAACTAACTCCCTAACCTTAACCGTAACCCGACTACAATAGTTATAATTGTAGTAAACAAGCCGGGGTAGCTCAGTGGTAGAGCGTCGGCCTGAAAAGCCG
>JAHIZC010000004.1 GCA_018814745.1 Candidatus Omnitrophota bacterium | reverse complement strand
TTATTTATTTCTATATATATAATGCCTGGTTGCGGAAAAAGAGAGAAGAACCTTGAGGATTTCTCTGAGCCTTTGACGATCGAGGAGCTGACCGCGATTACGCTCCAGGATGATCTTGAATCACAAATTCAACCAGAAGCAGATTCATCTCTAGCCGACGGTGCTGCCGGTCCGGATTTAGAATCTTTACCGCCCCTTGGCCCTTATAAGCCTACCGTACGACAGATTCAAAGAGCACTGAATAATGCCGGTTACTACGCAGGAGATATCGATGGCATAAGCGGTTCGATGACTGAGAAGGCAATAAAGGAATTTCAGGAAGCTAATAGCTTAAAGGTAGATGGAAAGGTTGGCCCTAACACCTGGTCAGCGCTAAGCCGGTATTCGGGCTCTAAAAATGAGTAGCGGAAAGATGATCCAATTTCCTAAAGGTTTCCTCTGGGGTGCAGCTACCTCAGCCCATCAGGTAGAAGGGAATAACCAAAAAAACGACTGGTGGGAGTGGGAGAAAAAGGTTGGATTAAAAGATGCTTCCGGGAATGCCTGCCGCCACTACGAATTTTATAAAGATGACTTTGATCTAGCCAGGCAGCTTAATCATAATGCCCATCGTTTATCGATTGAATGGAGTCGTATCGAGCCAGAGGAAGGCAACTTCTCAACTGCCGAGATAGCTCATTATATAGACGTTATAGACGCCTTAAAACAGCGTAATATTGAACCGATAGTTACCCTGCACCATTTTACAAATCCTTTATGGTTTGCAAAACTGGGGGGGTGGCAGAATAAAAAGGCCCCTGAATATTTCCTGCGTTTCACCAATAAGATCGTGGGAGTGTTATCCGATAAAGTCCGTTTCTGGGTCACCATAAACGAACCAATGGTCTATGTATATCACTCTTATGTATTAGGACAGTGGCCGCCTCAGTGTAAGTATCTCTTCAAGTCGCAAGAGGTCGTAGATAATCTACTGCTAGCCCATATAAAGAGCTATCGAGCCATACACAGCATCTATAAGAAAGTGCATTTGCCGGCGCCCTGCGTCAGTATCGCCAAAAATATGCAGCCATTTATGCCTTGCATACCTAACCTAAAAAATAAGATAGGTACTTATCTAAGGAATAAATTCTTTAATCTTGCATTCTTAAAAAAATTAATACGATCTCGCACCCTGGATTTTATCGGAATAAACTATTACACGCGAGGTTTAATAGAGGTTAAGCGCTGGGGGCTAGAGAATTTATTTCTTGATGTCTGCAGTAAGAACCATTCTTCTCTTCGTAAGAATTCATTGGGATGGGATATTTATCCGCAGGGCTTATATTTGATATTGATGCAGTTAAAAAAATATAATTTACCGGTATTTATTCTGGAAAACGGCATTTGTACGGCAGATGATAACTTGCGCTGGGAGTTTATTTGTGAGCATCTAAAAAATCTTAATCTTGCGATGCAGAAAGGCGTTAAAGTTCTAGGTTATACTTACTGGTCATTATTAGATAATTTTGAATGGGCGCAAGGTTTCACTCCTCGCTTCGGGCTGATTGAAGTAAACTATAATAATTATCAACGTACTATCAGAGAAAGCGCTAGGAAATATTCTTTAATTTGTGAGAAAGGCGCACTTTAGTAGATGAAGCCGATTGATAAAGATTTAATATTGAAAGAAATCCCCCTTTTTAATGATCTCTCAAGTAGAGAGCTGAAGCAGGTTAAGGAAAGATCAGAGATCAAAGAATATAAAAAGGGAGAGGTTATCTATCGTGAGGGCTCCGGAGCGGATGCATTTTATTGTATAGTCTTAGGAAGAGTCTTGGCCTATACCCTCGACGTCTTAGGCCAGGAAACGGCGATCGAGCATCTACATCACGGAAAATATTTCGGGATTATCTCACTTCTTACCGGAGATTATCATTCAGTCAGCACCAGGGTGCTGAACGATTCCTCTTTATTGGTTATCAAAAAGCAAGATTTTGATTTTCTTCTAAAGAAAATCCCCAGATTAGCCCTTCACTTAAGCAGGACTCTTTCCCGGCGCCTGAAGAATAGGAGTATACACCAAAAAATTATATTTGAGAGTACGATTATTTCTGCGTTCAGTTCTTATTCGCAGGCCGGCAAAACCGTCTATGCCCTTAATTTAGCTCTTAGCCTTTCTCGAGAAACAGGAAAGTCCGTGGTTATATTAGATATTGCACCTTTAAATAAGGCTCATACTTTGCCTGAGAGGCTAGAGGTTATGGATAATCGGGCCTTTGATTTATCTGAATCAGCGGGGAACGATTACAGGATAGTTAAAGATTTTATCTCTCAGACTAAATTCGGCGTAGATTTAATCTGTTCTCACTATGATCCTAAAGATGAGTCTTGTGTAAATAAAGTGGTGGGGATCTTAAGTTCCTTAGTCAATGATTACCACTATATAATTTTAGACCTACCCTCGGCTATAGATCGCTGCATTTTTAGCATACTGAACCAATCGGATTTAATCAGTATTTTAAGCGGCCCTGACTCCTCAGCCTTAAGAAAAACCTATAACTTAATCAGGGGACTCAAAGCAGATTTTAATTTCGAG
>JAHIZC010000058.1 GCA_018814745.1 Candidatus Omnitrophota bacterium | reverse complement strand
GGCGAGCGGATGAGCTCTATACTGTAAATCTCTCCGGGAGAGAGCCGTAAACCGTAGCACACGGCGAAAAAAGACAGTGCGCGTAAGACAAGACCGAAAAGACCCTTTTTGTAGAAAGACCGACAGATTCATTTGTTATGCTGCGGCGGGCCCCATTCCCTAGGATAAAATCTCTTCCGATCAAAGGGAATATGCATTGACAGCTCAAGAAAGATGTGCTATTTTTTACTAACAGGTAAAAATATGCAGATAAATAAAAGAAAACTTCATCTATTTTTTAAATTCCACTGGGTCGGAATAGTCGTTGTGATCATCGCTATTCTTGTGATTACCTCCCTGGGCGTATTCATCAACAAAGCGGTTAACGCCTGGAATACCTCAGAATCCTACATTAAGAAAACTGCCCTTGCCCAATATGCTGTATTCTTCTACGTTATCATGATGTCCCACGTGCTGAGTATGCCTCTGTATTTTATTATGTGGGGTTGGCTGATGCGCGGAGGAGCAATGAGCATGACCCGGCTGCATAAAAAATCTACACGGGCAAAAAATATCCAAATCTATTGGAAAGATGTTATAGGTATGGCAGAAGCAAAGCAGGAAGCCTTAGAAGTTGTAAAATTAGTCAAGGACCGTGCAGAGTTACAGCGTATTGGCGGAAAGATATTAAGGGGCATTTTAATGATCGGCCCTCCCGGCTGCGGGAAAACTTACATTGCCAAAGCCATAGCTACTGAATCAGGGCTACCTTTTATTTCTATGTCAGGATCTGAATTCATCGAGATGTTTGTAGGTGTCGGGGCAAGTAGAGTAAGAAAACTCTTTAAACAGGCTCAAAATTTAGCCTATGCTGAAGGCGGCTGCATTATCTTTATCGATGAATTAGATGCCGTGGGTGCCCAACGGGCGCAAGATAGAGGCATGGGAGGCCAAACCGAATCCAATACCACCCTCAACCAACTCCTAGTAGAGATGGATGGGCTGAAAGAAAAAGACCATAATATTGTACTAATCGGCGCCACCAATGCTCCGGAAAGCTTTCTCGACCAAGCCTTACTTAGGCCGGGAAGGTTTGACCGTAAGATCTTTGTCGATCTACCTAATCTGGAAGAAAGAGAAGAGTTATTTCAGTATTATCTAAAAGGAGTTAAATACGACTCCACACTAAACATCCCGCGCTTAGCACGCATGGCAGTATATAAAACTCCTGCGGACATCGCCAACCTAATAAGAGAAGCGGCCTTAATTGCTATACGCAACAGGAAAGAAAACATCGGGATGAAAGAAATTACGGAAGCACTAGACAGGGTTGAAATGGGCATAAAGCATAAGCGTGTATTCAATGAAGAGGAAAGAAGAAAAGTTGCTTACCATGAAGCGGGCCATGCTATTGCTACATATTTCCTACAGCCGCTCACAGATGTGTTTAAAATATCTATTGCTGCAAGAGGCGAAACATTAGGAATGATGGTGCCCCACCCCAGGCAGGAATTGCATATTCAGACTAAAGAAGGGCTCCTCGGTAATATAAAATCCTACCTCGGTTCTTTTGCTGCGGAAAAATTAAAATTTGGCACAACTACAACCGGCGTTTCTCAAGACTTCCGTAATGCAATGCGGCACGCACATCAAATGGTTTGGAAATACGGAATGGGAAAATCAGGTATGGTAGGAGATTACAGCCTGCTTGAAAGCATGAGCCAGGAATATGGTGTATTCCGCGGGGAGAAAGTATCTTTTCTATCAGAAAAAATAAAAGAAAAATTAAATGATGAAACTCAAGAAATACTGCAAACCTGTCTTAAAAATGTTGAAGAACTTATAGCAAGAGAATCTGACCTCCTGGACAGATTTGCTCAGGAACTCCTCGCCAAAGAAGAACTTGACTATGATGAAATCGAGGCAATATTTAAAGAATTCGGCAAGAGCCGTCCTCCTTCTTAACCTCCTCTTTTCTTTTATTTTAGCTGGCTGTCAACAAAACCCAATCGAGCCAACCTATAAAGAAGAAGATATCCTCTCTACAATAACAAAAATCTGTAAAGAAGAATTTGACCTGGATGTTGTAACCAAAATGTCCACAAACACCCTATGGATATATGCGCCTATGGATAGACTGCTCGATAAGGACTATGGGATAGTAGAAGGAAAAGTTTTTGACGAAGAGATATCACATGAATTAAGCAATATCTTAAGCTCTGTCGGAAGAGTATTATTGAGTTCCGAAAACAACCTGGAGTTTTACGTAATGGTTGCTTCCGATATTAAAGCCGGGCTGGATTATACTATCATCGGCAATGTCTTAGATACTAAAAAATCTTATGCCGGAGTAATCCATTGGACGGAGATTAACCGCAGATATGTAATCAGCTTTACACAGAATCCTGCGGCGATAGATGATACAACCGGAGAACATATGCAGGCTTTTGATATAGGCTTTGAAGATTTCCTTGTAGCGCTG
>JAHIZC010000057.1 GCA_018814745.1 Candidatus Omnitrophota bacterium | reverse complement strand
TTGGTTTGATTTCAAGCGCACGTAGAAAATTTGAGCGGGCAAGGTTGCCCCGCTAATATATGTCTGGCAGAGCGAAAATTTTCTCCGAGTGAAGAATTTCCACGCTGGGGAAATTCAAACGATGCGCGAGAAACAAGACAAGGCAGGCCTTATTCTGTGAGATAAAATCTACTTTGCTAAGATAGTGAATTGTGCTATTATATTTACTTAATAATAGGGAGGAGTTAAATGTTTAGAGAGAAGATAAAGGTGCTGGATTGTACGATTAGGGATGGTGGGTTGATGAATAACCATGATTTTGAGTTGCCCTTTGTGCGTGCAGTGTATAAGGCGCTATCCGAAGCAGGTGTGGATTATATGGAGATGGGTTACAGAAACTCCAAGAAGCTATTCTCGCCCAAAGAATTCGGTAAATGGAAGTTCTGCGAGGATGAGGATATCAAGGAGGTCATCGATGGCATTGAATCCAATACCAAGATTTCGATCATGGTAGATGTGGATAGACTGGATGTCAAAGATGTCAAGCCGAAGAAAGAGAGCCCGGTTTCGATGATCAGGGTTGCCGCATATGTCAAGGATATCGACAAAGCGATATTCCTGGTGAATAATTTTGCCGATAAAGGTTATGAGACCACGGTAAATATCATGGCGATATCGCGCGCCCTGGACAATGAATTAAATGAAGCCTTAGAACAGCTGGAGAAGGAAAGTAAAGCTAATGTGATCTATATAGTGGATAGCTTCGGCGCGCTATACCAGGAGACAACCGAGTTTCTGATTAAGAAGGCAAAGAACATTATTAAGTCAAAGGAGATAGGTTTCCACGGCCACAATAATCAACAGCTTGCATTCAGTAATACAATTGAGTCTATTATCCATGATGCCAATTTTGTTGACGGTACGGTTTATGGTATAGGTAGGGCTGCGGGAAATTGCCCGTTAGAATTAATCTTAGGGTTTCTAAAGAATCCTAAGTTTAATATCCGCCCGGTTCTGGATCTAATTTCCAAGGAATTGATTCCTTTGCGGGATCAAATCGAATGGGGCTATCTTATCCCGTATGCAATTACCGGTATGCTGGATGAGCATCCCCGAACGGCGATGGCTTTACGTAAGAGTGTAAAAAAAGAGAATTACCGCGAGTTTTACGAAGAATTAATCGATCATGCAGTGGAGTAACAGATGAAGGTAATAAAAGTTCTATTTATTATTTTTCTCATTTTTCTAGCTGTAGTAATTACGGCTGCGGTGATTTTTGTCAAGACCTTTGACGTAAATCGCTTTAAGCCGCAGATCATCGCTAAAGCAAAAGAGGCCTTAAACCGCGAAGTTGATTTTAAGAGAGCAGAGCTGAAGATTTCTCTACAGCAGGGCCTGAGCCTTAAGATTATTGATCTTGATATCGCTTCCGATGTCTCTTTTGTTAACGGTACTTTTTTAACTGTTAAAGAGGCATCTTGCGCAATTGACATACTGGGTTATCTCTTTCAGAAAGAGTTAAATATTTCATCCATCCGGATTGAGTCCCCCAAGATTACGATTATCCGTAAAGAAAACGGCAGATTAAATCTTCAGACTTTAGCGCCTTCGGCTAATAGTGCAGGTGCTTCTTCGGCTGTTGCCTTGCCTGCGCTGATGATCTCATCCTTAGAAGCAAGTGATGGATATATAAAGTATATCGACCGTTCCTTTGAGCCGACATTGAAGCTTGAGATTGATGATGTGGATTTTTCAGTGAGCAGGATCTCCCTGAATAAGCCTTTTCCTTTCCGTATTACCGGAGCGGTTTTAAGTGTCGGGCAGAATATCGAGATAGAAGGCAAGGCGCAGTTTGACCTTAAAGCAAAGGAGTTTAGGATTTTAGGCCTTAAGGCTTCGACCGATCTTTCAAAAATCCGTCTAAAGGATATCCCCGAGATTTTTTCTGCGGCAAAGGATTTTAATCTGCCTAAAAGTATTGAAGGTGACGTAGATATCAGGATTGATGAGCTGATTATCGGAAGTGAGGGGATTAAGGATTTAGCATTGGATGTCTCTGTTGATAAGGGTGAATTACAGTTGAAAGAGATGCAGATGCCAATAGAAGATATAGAGATGGATTTAAAGATCCGAGGGGATGAGCTTCTGATTAAAAAAATCGATGCCGATATCGCAGACGGTTCAATTAAGGCCTCCGGATTAATCAAGGATTACCTGGGTAAGCAGGATTACAATCTCACGGGTGATATTAAAAATTTCAATATCGAGAAACTTCTCGATCAGAGTAATTCAAAGGTAAAGGCAGAAGGCATTGCTTTAGGCAAGATTAACCTATCAGGTAAGGGGTTTAGGTATGAGGATCTGTTGACTTTGGTAGGTGAGATAGACCTGTCTATTGTAAAGGTGAAACTTAAGAATATAAATATTCTTCGCGAAGTTTTAAATAAGATCTCTGTGTTTCCCGGGATTGCGCAGGAGCTAGAAGCTGAATTGCCCAAGCGTTTTAAAGATAAGCTGAATGAGAATGACACGGAATTATCCGATATTAAATTGCCGATTAAAGTTGAAAACGGACGCTTAATTATTAGTAATGCGGTTATCGGAGCTGATGAGTTTATATTTAAGGGGCAGGGGGATGCGAGGATGAATGGCTCATTTTCTCTGGAGGGGGCATTTTTGATTCCCCCGGATCTTTCCCTGGCAATGGTTAATGTAGTAGGTGAACTGGAATATCTTTTAGATAAACAGGCACAGATTAATATTCCTCTTCGAGTCGTAGGCAGGACTACGGATTTTCAATTGAGTGTGGATGCAGAATATATTGCCAAGAAGCTTTTAGTTGATCAGGGTAAGCAGCAGTTAATGAAGATTATAGATAAGGCTTTGGGTATAGAGAAAGAACAAAAGCAGCCGCAGACAACTACAGAAGGAACTCAACAGCAGGAGCAGCCTAAGACTGAAACAACTGAAGGGGCTCCTGCACAGAAGAAGGAGATCAGTACGGAAGAGCTTATCGGCGGTATTCTCCACGACATTTTCGATTAGTCAACCATAAATTGCAAGATAGTGGATTCTGCCGAGGCACATTCCTCG